>URRM01000043.1 GCA_900550295.1 uncultured bacterium | reverse complement strand
TCTGTAATCAAAAAGAACTCTGATGATTCTTTCAAAACTTTCGCATAATGAATTTACTATGTCATGCTGAAGCTTTAAACTTGTGCATAACAAATTAAACGTAGTTATTCAGCATCTTACTAACCCTCCGATGACATGTTAAAACATAATGTCATCCCGTGCTACGACACGGGATCTTTTTTTATACACAAGTGCTATTCTAGAGATCCCGCATCAAGTGCGGGATGACATAAAGTGTTTGGCAGAATGGGATGACATTTTGATTACAATTTCAACCTAAGGGCATCACGAATTTATTTTAATTGAAAGATCCCGCATCAACCTCTCGCAAAACAATCCACTGGATTATTTTGCTCGGCAGAGTGGGATGACATTTTGGTTACAATTCCAACCTAAAGGCACCACGAATTTATTTTAATTGAAAGATTCCGCATCAACCTCTCGCAAAACAATCCACTGGATTATTTTGCTCGGCAGAGTGGGATGACATAAAGAGTTTGGCTTAATGGGATGACATAAGGTATTCGGCAAAGTGAATATTTACACAACGAAAAACAGACCTCAAGTTTCCTTGAGGTCTGTTAAAGTTCACTTTATATTTCCTTGTTTCATTCTCTGAAATTAAGCAGCTACTTCAAAATGTCTTTTGCCACCTTTGTGTGGTCTGTGTTTACCACCGGCTTTACCTGAACGTTGTGGGTAGTCTTGACCTTGAGTCTTTTGACCTTTACCGCTTTTTTGTCCTCTATGAGGTTTTTCAGCGTTTGTTGCAGGTTGAGTTTTTCTGATTTCTGTAACTACATCTTTAATGATTTCAGTTGTTGTTCTGCCTTTTTGTCCTTCTTCTGCTAATGCAATTTCGATTTTTTTGCATTTGCCGGCTCTTTGTTCAGCAGGAATTTTGTTATCTTTCATAATGTTGTAGTTGTTTCTTAAGTCTTTATAAACTTCTGCTGTATCATCTACAACTTTACCGTTAACTTTGATTACTAATGGTGTATCAATTTGTACGCCCGGTAAATCAACTCTACCGCCTGATGCACCACCGTGGCCGCCACCACCGAACAAGTTAGCTAAGATTTCTGCGTGGTCACTCATTGCTGATGATCTGAATGATAATCTTAAACCATTTTGTTTAGCTACATCTGAGTTTTCTGTGATAAAGTTTTCTTTCTTATCTTGGATAACTAAGATACCGATTCTGTCTGCATCGTAAGGACCTGTGTATGTTTGTGATGCTCTTTCTGATAATGTTTGAGCTTTTTGTCCTTTAGCTAATTTTTGTGATGTTTCTGATGGATCAGATTTCAATGCACCTAGAACTTCTGAATATTTGAAACCGTTTTGAATATCTAACAATGTGATATCAGGATCTTGTTCTAATGAAGCGTTGAATACATCGTACATTTGATCGTAATCTACTTCGATGATACCTAAGCCCAAATCTGGGAACATTTTTCTACCATCTAATGCATATTGAACCATCTTATCACGAGGTGATGTTTTACCGTTTACTGATTCTGAGCTTAATGCTTTATCAGGAACATCATATGCGATGTTTTCACGTAACCATTTTTTATCTACTGATTTATCAGTTTTTGATAATTGATTTGTTAACCAAGTAGACATACCTTCTGGGAAGAAGTTTGGTCTTTGTTGTACAGGTAATGCTGAGTGGTGTGGTAACAAGTTTGCTGTTCTTGTGAATGAACCTGTATCTGTTGATGTACCTGTAATTACACTTGCTACAAAGTTTTTAGCTGCTTCGCCACCTTTTTCGAACATTTTACCTAAAACGCCTGCTTTTTCAGCTACGATTGTAACTAATTGAGTTGCTGCAGGAACTGCATCACATACTAAAGCTAAACCGTTTTTGTGGATTTTGTTCATATCTATACCAGTTTCTTCTTTAGCATTTTGCCATTCAGTAATTCTGTGAGGGTGGTGGTCGATATAAATTTGTTTTTTACTTCCTTCGATATAATCTTTAAATGCACCTGAGAAACGAGTTGGTGTTGGTACGTCTAATGTTACTACCAAGTCATATTTTTTCTTTTCCTTACCTTGTAATGGGTTTGCATCAAATAGATTGTTTGGATCTTTTAATTCAGCTAAATCTCTTTCTAAGATTTTTTGTTGTTCTTTAGCTGTTTCTGTTTTCAATGATTTTAAAACTTCTAAGTTCTTTTCTAGAGTTTCAATTTTCTTTGCGTTGTATGGACGTTTAACGTCTTCGATACCAGGCATTTTGTCACGGAACAAACCAGGAATTTTATCATCTACCGCACAATCAATTTGTCTGTCTGGATAAGCTGCTTTTAAAGCTTCTTTCATTGCGATTACTGAACCTAATGTATCACCATCCGGTTTGCAGTGTCCTAAAACTAAAATTCTTTTGTTTTCAGGATTGTTGATTTCGTTTGCAATGTTATCGATTGCTTCTTTAATTTCTTTAACTTTGCCTAAACCGTTTTCTTTACCTTCTACATCGAAGATTCTTTCTAATACTTGTTTAGGTGATTTTTCCGGTTGATATACCATTACAGCTTTTGAAATTTTTGGATCATCTGAGTTTAACAAGCCGTTAAATACATCTGCTGCTTCTTTTGCTGTTGATTTATCGTTACCGTTATATTTTAATACTGCTCTTAAACCAATTGTTGGAGCACCTTTTGAAGTTCCGGCAATTACGTTGCCTAATTCAAATGAAAAATCTTGTTTTTTACCTTTTAATACCGGTAATAATACTTCAGCCATTTCTTTTGGAACTGAACCAATTTCACCAAATTTTGGGTGAGATAAGGCGATTGATTTACCCATACGAGTTTTTTCTTCTTTCCATTGTAATTTATCGCCTTCTTTCCAGTTGCTGTTTGCTAATTGTACAACTGAATCGTCTTCTGCTGTTGCGCTTGCACCTTCTGTACCTAATTGGTGTTTAGATACGCCACGTACTCTGAATTGAATTGCAGGTGCATCTTCGTTTGCTTTTGTTTCCATTGGGTTTTGCAATTTACCTGTGAATGCTACGTGTAAAGCATTACCTTCTCTTTTCATTGCAATAACTTTGTCTTCAGCTTTACGTGTAAATGTTGCTGAATCTGCCTCGTAAGTCAGTTTTGGTCTTACTGCTTGTGCCTTTTGCATTTGTGGTTGAGATACAACTGACAAATTTTGGATTTTTTCTAATTTCATTAGAATGCCTTTCTATTTTTTTATAAAGTGAACAAATATATTTCCTATATACCTATATGATTTGGTTAGATTTTTATATGATTTGATATTTTTAATCTACACACTTAAATAATTAAAACACTACCATATGTTAATTATAAAAATCCTAAAAAAAAAAGTTGCTAGTTTATGCAAAAATCATGACAGTTTTGTAATAATTCGTTACACATATTTCATGCTATAATATATTTGTAGGGTATCAAGGAAGAACTAGCGAGGAAAATTTTGACAATTACGGATGAAACAACCCTTCAAATTAATGATTGGCTCGTTGATTACAAAAATACTAAAGATCAAAAAAAGAAAAAAGAGCTACAAAACCTTATTGTAGTTGCAACAATGCCTCTTGTTAAGAAAATTGCCTGCTCTCTTGCTCGTCGTTCTACAGACCCTGTTGATGACTTAATTCAAGTTGGCTCTGTTGGCTTGATTAAGGCTATTGAGTTTTTTGATCCTACTATTAGTACAAAATTTAAAACTTATGCCAGCTACTTGATTACGGGCGAAATTCGTCACTATTTGCGTGACAAATCGTCTATTATCAAAGCTCCTCGTGAAATTCAAGAGTTGGCATTCAGAATTAACACTGTTATTAAACAACTTATTGAAGAAGGTGTTGAAGATCCTACAAGCGAACAAATCGCAAAAGTCATGTCTTTACCTGTCAACAAAATTGAAGATGTTATTGAAGTAGACAGACGTAAAAGTACTATTTCACTTGATCAAACCCTTACAAACAGTGAAGATGATTGTTTCTCACTTGCTGACAAGATTCCTGCAGGTGATTATCAAGAATTTTTAAACTCTTACGAAGAGAAAATGATGCTTGCGCATGCTATTAAAGAATTGCCTAAAAACTTGAAGGATGTTGTAGAACTTAACTATTATGAAGACTTAAATCAACGTGAAATTGCTGACAGGCTAGGTATTTCTCAAATGCAAGTTTCAAGAAGGTTAAAAAGAGCTTTGTCTGAAATTTACAACATTATTTGTGAAAAATCTCCATCTGAAGGCGAATAGGCATGAGTTTGAATTTTATTTTAGGATTTTTTGTATTTATTACAGGACTTTGCATCGGAAGCTTCTTAAATGTAGTTATATTAAGGGCTTTGAGCGGAGAATCAATTGTTTTTCCCGCATCAAAATGTCCAAAATGCCAAACGCCCTTAAAGTGGTGGCATAACATTCCGGTTATTTCATACATTGGGTTAAGAGGAAAATGTGCATTTTGTCATGAAAAAATTTCAATACAGTACCCAATCATAGAACTTTTGACCGGATATTTATTTTTAAGTGCATTTTTGAAATTTGGAATAGATATTAAAACTATTTTTGCAATGTGCTTTTTGAGCATGTTCATTGTTATTGCCATGACAGACATAAAGGAAAAAGTTTGTTTTGACTGGCACTGTTACACTTTAGCAATATTTGGACTCATATATAACTTCTTCAATTTTGGAGAATTATATTCAGGTCACACATTTATTTTTTACACATCATTTGTTGCTTCAATCTTAGGATTATTACTTGGCGCAGGAATTATAGCCATAATATTTGGACTTGGCTATTTATTCTTCAAAGGTATGGTTATCGGTGTCGGAGATATTCTGATTGCCGGCGCATTAGGGGCATGCTTTGGTTACAAATACATACTTTTTATCCTACTTGGAGCGTTCATCCTTCAGGTTGCAATTATAATTCCGTTATTTTTACATAAGCTATACAAGAAAAAGAACTTCAAATTGTTGATTCCATTCGTTTTGTTTATCGCAATTTCTTGCATAGAAGCGTTATATTTCAAATATTTAGATTTAGGCATTATGGCAATAAATTGGGGCTTTGCATTTGTACAAATTGCGTTTGGATATTACCTCGTAAAACAAATTATTGCAACATTGCCTAAAAATATTGACGAAATTCAAAATTCAACAGAAGATGCAACAAGAGTACCTTTTGGACCGGCTTTAGTTGCTGCTGCTCTTGTCTTTTTGTTTATTCACTAGAATATTACGATTGCACTTACTGACAAGAATACAAACAAAAAGATGAATACTGCCAAAACTTTTAATATTAGTGGTTCATGCTCATAAATTAATTCTTCCATTTTTACCTCATTTATAACGTCTTTTGAAAAATCTTCTTTTAAGTCATTTTTTGTTTTTTCAAATAATGTGTTCATTGCATTTTTAACCTTAAACATGCCCTCTAACTCTGTTCTTACTGGAGGGTTGGCAATTGCATAACGTCTAAAGCGTAAACTTTCTTCGTCAGTTAATTCATTATCCAAATATGCTGACATTTTTTCTTTGAATGAATTGCTATAAGCCGATATTGGCACGCATTGTTGAGGGATAATGTTATCGACTTGAGATTTTACCTCTCTTATGTCTGAAACAGCAAGCAACAAGAACTGATATCGCTCTCGACAAGTTTTACAGTGCTTCAAGTGTTGTTCTATAAAGTATGTAATTTGTGCGCTGACTTTTCCGTCTATGTAGTATGAAAGTAGTGATGTTACTTGACTACATGCCATTTTATCTTGTTTCATTATTAACTCCTCAATATATAATTAAATGTATTCTTTAAGACTGTCTTTCAGTCTGCTTCTTGCTCTTGCGATACGAGATTTTACAGTCCCTACGTTTGTATTCGTAATTTTTGCAATCTCATCATAAGTTAAGCCTTGTAATTCTCGAAGCACAATCGGAACCCTAAAATAGTCAGGTAATTGTTGCATTTCATGCTTAATTACGCTGTCTAATTCGTTTGATAAACATCTTTCAAGAGGTTTACAACGCTTGTCGGGAATTAGGGTATGTGGATTTGTTGCGTATTGATTATCGTTTTTTGTATCAGCATCAATAGAAATTGTTGGTGGAGTACGATTTAATTTGCGCAAATCATCATAAAATAAATGCATGACAATTTGATTTAACCAACTTTTAAAATTCTTCGGATTTTTTAGTGAAGGTAACGCTTTTGCCATACGTAGCAATGCATCTTGAGTTAAATCATAAATGTTTTCACTATTTGAATGTAGGTAGGTAAATGTTGCAAAAATATTTTTTTGCTCTCTTCTAACAATTTCTTCTAGCGCCTTAAAATCCTCTTGCTGAGCGAGAGTTACCAGTTGTTCTAAGGACATTTTTTTGTAATGCAATTTACCAAGTTTCATAATATTAGATTATGAAACTTTTTTGCAAATTTACACACTCTTTCTATTAATCTTTATGGGTAATCTTTTAGGAAGATAGGATTAAAATTATCTGAATTTGCTCATTGATTGCATCATTTTTTGCAATCCGAAGCCACCCATTTTGCCCATCATGCCTTTCATTTGATTCATACCCTTCATCATATTACGCATTTGTTCAAACTGCTTGATGTAAATATTAACGTCATGAAGAGGAATACCGGAACCTGCTGCAATTCTTTTTTTACGGCTTGAATTCAACAACTGAGGGTTTGAACGTTCTTCCGGTGTCATACTCTGAATGAACACTTCAATACGTTTAAATTGTTTTTCGCCTTCGTGAGAAATCAAATCTCTGTCTTCTTTTTTCAAGTTCATGCCTGGAAGCATGCCAAGAATTTGGTCAATTGAACCGAACATGCTCATTTGACGTTTCATGTTTAAGAAATCATCAAAAGTAAATTCGGCTTTAGCCATTTTCTTTTCTAATTTTTTTGCTTCTTCTTCATCAAAAACTTCTTTTGCTCTTTCAACGAAAGAAACAATATCGCCCATGCCTAAGATTCTTGTAGCCATTCTGTCAGGATAAAAATCTTCTAAGGCATCTATTTTTTCACCTGTACCTGTCAATTTAATAGGCTTTTTAGTACAATAAACAACACTTAAAGCAGAACCTCCACGAGAATCACCGTCTAATTTTGTTAGGACTAAACCGGTCAAACCTAATTGAGCATCAAAGTTTTCAGCAACATTTACGGCTTCTTGACCTGTCATAGCATCAATTACAAGTAACTTTTCGTGAGGAGCAAAAATTCTATCAATCAAAAGAAGTTCTGCCATCATGTCCGTATCGATTTGCAAACGACCTGCAGTATCAAGGATTACAACATTAAAACCATTTTCTTTTGCGTGGTTTAAGGCATGTTGCACAATAGTTTGAACATCTGTATTACCTTCCTCTGCATAAACATCTGTGTTAATTTGCGCACCTAATGTTTGCAATTGTTTAACGGCTGCAGGACGATATACGTCACAAGCAACAAGCAACGGATTTTTGCCTTCTTTTTTTAGTTTTACCGCTAATTTTGCACTTGATGTTGTTTTACCTGAACCTTGTAAACCTAACATCATAATTACTGAAGGATGACCTGTCAAATTCAATGGACTTGTTTCTTTACCCAACAACGCAACCAATTCATCATGAACGATTTTTACAAGTTGTTGTGCAGGATCAACTCCTTTTAAAACTTCTTCGCCTTCTGCTCTATCTTTAATATTTGAAATAAAAGCTTTTACAACTCTCAAGTTAACATCAGCTTCTAACAATGCACGTCTGATTTCACGCAAAGCTTCTTGCATATTGTCCTGAGTAAGTTCTTTATTACCTGACGTTTTTCTTATAATCTCTTGTAATTTATCACTTAAATTATCAAACATTTTTACCCCTTAAATTATACATGTATATATATAATATATCATGAAAAAATCCCTCTACTGTCGGTATTGTAATTTTTATGTGCTTAAAGTTTAATTAAATATATAAAAAGAGGTAAATTATGGAAACACTAACTATTACAAACGAAATTAACGAAACAATTGAAAATGTTTATAATTTTGCAAAGACAAATGAGTCAATAAAAGAAGATTATGTAGAATACACAAAGACAATGGGTATCTACAATTCACCGGAAGAAGCAACAAAAGAATATTATATTCCGTATATTTTTGAACGCAATATTCCTGAATTGAACAAAACTCCGTTGGAAGTTTTTAATGAAGTTTGTCCAAACGAAATTTCTAAATCCTTAACAAACTCCTTCACATCACTTTTCAAAGTAAAGAGAGTCTTGAAAAATGGATTTGAAGTATACAACGTAATCAACGAAAAAGATTATACCCTTACCGCTACTTCTCGAATGACTGAATTCAGAGGTTTTGGTGTCGGTCAATTTATTGTTGCCAGAGTTTTCAATTATGAAAATAATTTCTACATAATTGAACTTACTGGACATCTTCCTGAAAGTAAAAAAGAGGATGCAATGCGTTATGCAATGGCAAAAATTATCCACGAGCCATATTTAGTTTACGAAGATAATTTACAAAAAGAAGACGAAATTAAATCAAACATTTCAACAATGTATAACAAATTTTTAGAGGCATTCAAAACTGATGAAATAATTACAATGAACAAATTTGCTGATGAAATTATCGGTGAATTTAATGAATATGTTGAAAACAGTTCACCACTAAACATTGAGGATAAAATAGAAGAACCTAAAGAATTAAAATATTTTGAAAGTGTTGAATTTGATAACGATTATGACAACTTTGTAGAAAAATCATTGCAAGGATTTTCTTCACACAAAAAACCTTATGATGTAGGCATTATATACGACAAAGAAAACGGTTTATATGTTGTACCGTTTTACAAAACATTAACAAAAATTTTAGAGGATAATTCATTTGAAACTGTTGAAAATGCAAAAGATTGCATAAAATATTTTCTAACTTCTGACAAAATTTCAGATTCAATCTTGAAACGAATTTATACAAAATATCCTAACTTTTTGGAATTAGCAAACAAAGTTGAAGAAACAAACTTAAGTTTTGATGAACTGTTAAACAAGTACAAAAAAATGTTTTTATCGCATAGAATTTATTCACAAACGGCAATTTTGTATTCCTCAAGCGTATTCACATCAACCATTGATTCTGCAATAGAAAAAGAAGAAAAATCTCACATTGATTATTCTAACGTAGGACGAAATGAACCTTGCCCTTGCGGTTCCGGTAAAAAATTCAAACAATGTTGCGGAAAATAGGATTGAAAGGAAGTCTAATGGAAAAGTGGTTAAAATTAGCAATAGAAATTCAAAGCCTTGCGCAATCAGGGCTTGCATATACTAAAAACCCTTATGACATTGAACGATACGAAAGGCTTCGTGATATTTCAGCAGAAATGCTTGCACTAAAAACTGAAATGTCTTTTGAAAAAGCAAAAGATATTTTTTGCAACGAAAGCGGATATCAAACTCCCAAACTTGATACAAGAGCCGCCGTTTTTAAAGATGGGAAAATATTATTAGTACACGAAAATAACGGAACTTGGTCACTTCCGGGAGGTTGGTGTGATGTATTAGAAACGATAAAAACAAACACCGAAAAAGAGGTTCTTGAAGAAGCCGGTTTGAACGTTAAAGCTACAAAAATTATAGCTTTGCACGACAGAGATAAACGTAACCCTCCTAAATTTATTTATAGCATTTGCAAAGTTATAGTGCTCTGCGAACTTCTTGGCGGAAAATTTGTACCTAATATTGAAACAACTGAAATTAAATATTTTTCTTTAGATGAAATTCCGGAAAATTTAGCAAAAGAAAAAACGACAAAAGAACAAATCGAATTATGCTTTAAAGCTTACAATAATCCAAACTGGCAATGCGAATTTGATTAGTCTTACTAGATTATTTAATAAGAGATTTAAAACAAGTTCAGAATGACAGAATGTTATATACTTAACCTTATGTCATCCTAAATTTATTTCAGGGTATATATATATAACTATGTATTGTGTTACAATATAGCTATGAACAGGTGCAAATGGTGCAATCTTAAAAATCCAAAATACATTAAATACCACGACAAAGAATGGGGTATTCCGAGCTTTGATGAACATTATCTGTTCGAAATGTTTATTCTTGAAACATTTCAGGCGGGTTTGTCTTGGGAATGCATTCTAAATAAGAGAGAAGAATTTCAAAAGGCATACGATAAATTTAACCTCAAAAAAGTTTGCCAATATGATGAAAAAAAGATTGCCGAACTGCTTGAAAATAAAGGAATCATCAGAAATAAATTAAAAATCAAAGCAAGCATCAACAACTCAAAAATTTTTAAATCAATACAACACGAATTTGGCTCGTTTCATAATTACTTAAAAACTTTTTCAGGTGACAAAATATTCTATGAAACTGATAAAACTCATTCTGAATTATCAGATATAATTTCGAAAGATTTACAAAAACGTGGAATGAAATTTGTCGGCACAACCATTATATATTCTTATTTACAAGCAATTGGTATAATTAACTCACACGACAAAGATTGTTTTTTATACAAAAAGGAAAATTAATGAAACATATTGACGAAAAAACAAATGCCATAAGACTTTTAGAGCAGAAGAAATTAAAATTTACAACCCACAATTACGTAAATTCAGGTGCAATCAGTGGAATTGAAGTGGCACAAGCGCTAAATGAAAATCCTGATATAGTTTTTAAAACACTTGTGACTGTTGGAAAATCCAACCAAAACTATGTATTTTTAGTACCTGTTGCAAAAGAATTAGACCTTAAAAAAGCCGCAAGCGCGGTTGGGGAAAAGAATGTCCGCATGTTGAAATCGAAGGATTTATTGCCCTTAACAGGTTACATTCACGGAGGTTGCTCTCCAATCGGAATGAAGAAACCTTTTAAAACAGTAATTGATGCCTCTGCTCAAAATTATGGAACAATCATTTTTAGCGGTGGAAAAATCGGCTATCAGATAGAAATTAGCTTGGATGAACTTAAAAAAGCATTAAATTTCAAATTAGAAGAAATCACGGTAGAATCATAATTTAGGCTTTTATTATACAGACTTAAAAGGCTTAAAAAATATGTTATAATAAAAATATCTATAAATTTTACACAATATTTTTATTTTTAGAACATTTACTGGTAAAATTTTATTCACTTGGTTTAAAATATAGATATGAAAAAGCACAATCGATTTAAACTTGTTTCAAAATATTCGCCCTCAGGCGACCAACCTCAAGCCATTAAACAACTTGTAAATGGCGTTAATTTGGGGTTTGACTCTCAAACTTTGCTTGGCATTACAGGTTCGGGTAAAACCTTCACTATTGCAAACGTTATTGAACAAGTACAAAAACCGACACTGATTATCGCACACAATAAAACTCTTGCGGCTCAACTTTACAACGAATTCAAGAAACTTTTTCCTGAAAACGCCGTAGAATATTTTATCAGTTATTACGATTATTACCAACCGGAAGCCTACATTCCACGTACAGACACCTACATTGAAAAATCGGCAAGTATTAATGAAGAAATTGACAGACTTCGTCACAACACAACTCGTAGTCTTTATGAACGTAATGACGTTATTGTTGTCGCTTCTGTTAGCTGTATATACGGTTTGGGACTACCTGAAAATTACTTCAAAGGCTCCATAGAACTCCACGTTGGTATGGAAATTTCAAGGGAAGACTTACTTCAACACCTGGTAAGCGTTCAATATACAAGAAACGACCTTGTTTTAGAACGTGCAAACTTCCGTGCCAGAGGCGATATTGTAGAAATTATACCAAGTTATGAAAAAATCGTAACTCGTGTTTATTTCTTCGGAGATGAAATCGAAAAAATTGTCAGAATAGACAATACCACAGGCGAAATTTTAGAAAATTGTGACTCTACAGTTATTTATCCTGCAGTTCACTACCTTGCATATGACGAGAACGTAGACGAAACCATTGATTTAATACGCCAAGAACTTCAAGCAAGACTTGTTGAATTAAAAAATCAAAATAAATTAATTGAAGCCCAACGTCTTGAGCAACGTGTTAAATACGATATTGAAATGATTAAAGAAATGGGTTACTGCTCAGGTATTGAAAATTATTCAAGAATTATTGAACGCAGACCGGCCGGATCTGCTCCGGCAACGCTTTTGGATTACTTCCGTGGCGATTTTTTAACCGTTATTGATGAATCTCACGTAACTTTACCGCAACTTAAAGGTATGTCGCATGGTGATGCCGCAAGAAAAGACACACTTATTGAATACGGATTTAGATTACCTTGTGCCAAGGACAACAGACCATTAAAAAATGAAGAATTTTTCAACAAAGTCGGACAAAAAATCTACATTTCTGCGACTCCTTCAGAGTTTGAATTAAGCACATCCGAGCAATACGTCGAGCAGATTATTCGACCGACAGGACTTGTTGATCCTAAAATTTCAGTAAGACCAATTGAATCTCAAATCCCTAATTTGAAAGCTGAAATTGAAAAACGTACAAAAAAAGACGAAAGGGTTTTGATTACAACTCTTACAAAACGTATGGCAGAAGATTTATGTGATTACTTCACTCAAGAAGGTATCCGTGTAAGATACCTCCACAGCGAAATTCAGTCTTTGGAACGTATTGAAATTTTGAGAGATTTGAGATTGGGCGAATTTGATGTTCTTATAGGTGTAAACCTTTTGCGTGAAGGGTTAGACATTCCGGAAGTTTCACTTGTTGCAATTATGGATGCGGATAAAGAAGGATTCTTGCGTTCCGAAACAAGTTTGATTCAGACAATCGGACGTGCGGCTCGTAATGCTTGCGGTGAAGTTATTATGTACGCTGACAACATTACCGACTCAATGAAAAAAGCCATTGATGAAACTGAACGTCGTAGAGAAATTCAACTTGAACACAACAAAAAATTCGGAATTATCCCTAAAACTATCAAAAAACCAATTGAAAACAACCTTCTTTCACTTGTCGCAAGTTATCGTAACCTTGAAGACATTGTTGCAGAAGAAATGGTTGACCTTGGAATTAATAAAAAAGATTTACCAAAACTTATCACAAAGCTTGAAAAAGACATGCACAAAGCAGCAAAAATTCTTGATTTTGAACGTGCGGCAGAAATTCGTGACCAACTTAAAAAACTCAGAGAAATGGCTAAAGAATAAAGAAAAAGCCCGAATCTCTTCGGGCGGATATCTACATAATGCAATTCTTGTGTTGTTGTCGAGTAAATTATAAATACATTATTTCTATTTTTTAAAACATTTTTAGAGTAATTTTTTTGGCTAAATCGTCTGAAATATTGCCAAATTCTGATTTTACAGCTGAAAGTTTGTCTGAGAATTGAGCTTCAAAATCTTTCATTGAAGATGAAATTCTGGAAGCACTTTCTTGATTTACATAGGCTTTGACGTTAACCGTTTTCTTTAATTGAACAGGCGCAGTTGGTCTTGTTGCAGTCATGTATTTGAATACATCATCTGCTGATAATTGTTTTCTTTCGGTTTGTGTAGTTTGTGATTTCTCCTCTGTTTTATTTTCTTCAACTGAAACTTGAGTTTTCAAGTTAGTTTTTGCAGAAATACCAAACAGATTTGTGTTAATTGCATTAATAGACATAATCTCTCTCCTTATTCTCGCTGACAGTTTTTATTTAATGATGTTTTTTTTTAAGTCAACAATTTTGTTTAATTTTTTTAAATTATTTTATATAAATCGCTAAAAAGGGCGGTTTGCCTAAGCAAA
>URRM01000042.1 GCA_900550295.1 uncultured bacterium | reverse complement strand
TGAACAACAAGAAGCTAAAAACATCGCTCCTCAATTCGGTTTAGCTTAATCTAATAGATAGTAAAAAAATAAAAGTAAGAAAATAAATAATAAAAATAGGCTCTTAATCAATAATAATGGGAGTCTATTTTTATATGTTAACTTTTGTTAACACGGATAATATAAAAAAGGCAATAAATTTAGAAAGAAATACTTTATATAAGTACGAGAGATAAATAAAGAGAGTTAATTAAGATGATCGCAGTTTTTCAAGCAGAAATTAATAGATATCAAAGACAATATAACGCAAAAGCATATGAAGCTGAAATCAACACAGCAAAATTAAGCGAAGTAACATCTAAATTAACAGACTTAGAATCAACATACGGTAAAAAGAACTTAAAAAATAACGATGCATACCAAGATTTAGTAGCATACCAAATTGCATATGATTCAAAGAAAGAATCATTAGCAACACAAATGGAATTCTTAAAAAATACATTAGATTCATTCAAATCAGCAAGAAAAGAAGACGTTAAAAGAGAATCAACATTCTGGTGCTTCGGCTAATAAATAGCTTAATTCCAGCTGATTAATAACAAAGATTTTTATACTCTCTCTCATAAAACAAACAATTAATACTCTCTCTCTCAATTATTTTTAAACAGCAAGTTTAAGCAGCCGCCTGTCAGGTGGCTTTTTTATTGCCAAATTTTCAAGTATAGCGTCAGATTAAGCCACCTTTGTAGGTAGTTTACGTACGTATTTTTACGTACGCTTTTTTACGGACAAATCAAATCAAATTTAATGAAAACGGCTTTAAGCTTAAGAAATATATTTTCTGTCAATCAATTCATCCGGCATAAATTGTTGATAAGCATCTTTTGCAATGTGAGAATATATGTAACCTTCTCCAAATCCATATTTTGCAGCATCTTTATAGTGAGCATCTCTTAAATGCATAGGTGGCGCAAAATCTTTTCCACTGTTAATATCTGCTAAAGCTTCATCAATTGCCATAATTACGGAATTTGATTTTTTTGAATTTGCGACATAAATTACCGCTTCTGCAAGTGGAATTCTGGCTTCAGGAAATCCAAGTAATTCAACAGCCTGATAAGCACTTACGGCAAGAGAAAGAGCCATCGGATTTGCAAGTCCGACATCTTCTGCTGCTGTAACAATCAAACGACGAGCTATAAAACGTGGATCTTCGCCAGAGGCAATCATTTTGGCAAGATAATAAATTGCGGCATTTGCATCAGAACCTCTAAGACTTTTTTGAAAAGCCGAAGCGCAGTCATAATGCTCTTGCTGCGAATATCTGGTTTTTCTTGATTGAGCAAGCTTTTCAAGAATATCAATGGTTAAAAATCTTCTTCCACTTTTATAATTGCTTGCAAAAAAGGCATTTTCAACTATGTTAAGCGCATATCTTGCATCGCCACGAGCCAAATTAACAATAAAATCAACCACCTCGGGGGTATATTCAATATTTTGGTTATTATCTTTTTCTAAATAATCAAATCCTTTTTCTACAACTTTTGAGATTACTTCATCAGACAAATTTTCAAGACGAATAACTTGTACTCGTGATAAAAGAGCCGGCACAACCTGGAAAGATGGATTTTCAGTTGTTGAACCAATCAAAAATAACGTTCCGTTTTCAAGATGAGGCAAAAGTGCATCCTGTTGAGTTTTTGAATAGCGATGAATTTCGTCGATAAACAGAACCGTTTTTTGTCCGTTTCTCAAAGCTTCTTTTGCTCTTTCAACGGCATCTTTAATATCTTTAACACCGGAAGTAACGGCTGAAATCTCAATAAATTGTGCATTTACGGTATTAGCAATAATTCTTGCCAAAGTTGTTTTACCGCATCCTGAAGGTCCCCAAAGGATTAGAGAAAAAAGCCTTCCTGATTTTAAAAGATTAAAAAGAGGAGTATTTTCAGATATCACATTTTCTTGTCCCAAGAATTCATCAAGACTCTTTGGACGTAGCAATTCAGCAAGTGGAATTTGCTTATTTTGATTTTCCAGTTCCGTAAATAAATTGTTCATAGTATAATTGTAACATCAAAAGGGATAAAATAAAAATGAAGAAAAAAATAATTATCGGAAGCACTATATTTTTACTACTTTTGTTAGGTTTTATATGTGTATCACTAGCACCAAGAAACACGAACTCATTAGACCAAGAAGTTGTTTTTTGGACTCTTCAAATGAACGACTTTACTCCATATATGACCGATATTATTACGAAATTTGAATATGAAAATCCGGATATAAAAATAAAATGGATTGATGTTCCATTTTCAGAGGGTGAAAAGAGAACTCTTGCGGCAATTTTAAGTAATAATCCGCCGTCACTTGTTAACTTAAACCCTGATTTTTCAAGCGTTTTAGCACAAAAGGGTGCGCTTGAAGAAATTATGCCGGAACAACTTGAAAGTTTTAATAAGTCATTGTTAAAATCATTGGAAGTTAACGGCAGAATGTACGCTATTCCGTGGTATGCAACATCTGCAATCACAATCTATAATAAAGAATTGCTTGATAAAGCAGGATTTAAAATTCCTCCAACAACATACGAAGCAATGGGACAATATGCGAAAGACGTAAAATCTAAAACCGGCGCTTATGTGTTTATGCCAACAATTACAGAAAATGACACTATGCTTAAGATTTTGAACAAGTATAACATCAATTCTCCATATTCACTAAAAACAGCCGATTCAATAGAGATATTCAATTTCTACAAAAATTTATACAAAAACGATTTAATACCAAAAGAAAGCATTAACCAAACACACAGAGAAAGCTTGGAAAAATATATGTCTGAATACATTGTTTCAATTCAAGCCGGCGCAAACTTTTTGAACTTAATCAAAGAAAACGCACCAAACGTGTACAAAAAGACTGACGTTTCGACACAGATTGTCGGTTCTGAAGGTCAATATGATTTTTCATTGATGAATTTTGTAATTCCTAAACGTGCCAAAAATAAAGAGGCTGCACTAAAATTTGCGCTATTCTTGACCAATGAAGAAAACCAATTGAAACTTGCAAAATTGACAAACGTTCTTGCTACAAACGAGAATGCATTAAAAAATGAGTACTACCAAAAATATAATAAAAACGACATATTAGCTAAAGCAAGAGTTATTAGTGCACAACAATTGAACAAAATTGAACCTGTATTACGACAACAAAAATCACAAAAAGAGATAAACAACGTAATCAACACTGCAACACAATTAATCTTAGTTGATAATGTTGACACAAAAAAAGTTTTAGAGTCAGCCTCTAAAAAATGGTCTAAGTTGATTGAATAGGCGTTTACACTACGTAAAGATTTTTTTACAGTCATGCCGAGAAGGCTTATTTGTAATATAATAATTATATATAACGTACAAAAATATTAATTTTGGGGGGAAATATAATGGAAGAAATGCAAGGTAGCACAACTACAGCACCTAAGCAAGAGTATGATGCAAGTAATATTCGTGTATTAGAAGGCTTAGAAGCAGTTAGAATGCGTCCCGGCATGTATATTGGTTCAACATCTCAAAGAGGTTTGCACCACTGTATTTATGAAATCGTGGATAACTCAATCGACGAATCATTAGCAGGATATTGTACAGAAATCAGAGTAAAAATCAACACAGACCACAGTATTACGGTAGAAGATAACGGTCGTGGTATTCCGGTTGATATCAAACCTGATTCAGGTAAATCAGCACTTGAAATTGTACACACAGTACTTCACGCAGGCGGTAAATTCGGTGATGGCGGTTATAAAGTATCAGGTGGGCTACACGGCGTAGGTGCATCTGTAGTAAACGCATTATCAGAAAAAATGGTTGTAGAAGTTTCAAGAAACGGCGGAGTATACAAACAAGAATATTTCCGTGGTGAACCATCTGCTCCTGTTGAAAGAATTAAAGATACAGACAAAACAGGTACAAAATCAAGATTTTGGCCTGATCCTGAAATCTTCCAAGAAACTATTGAAGTTGATAAAGACGTAGTTGCAGGTCGTTTAAGGGAAATGGCTTTCTTAAACAAGGGCTTAAAAATTATCTTTATCGACGGAAGAACAAACGAAGAAGAAGTGTTCCACTATGAAGGTGGTATTGCTGAATACGTTTTATTCTTGAACAAAAACAAAACTGCAATTTTTGAAGAACCTGTTTACATTGACAAAATGGTAGGTGATTTGAGAGTTGAAGTTGCAATGCAATATACAGATGCATATAGCGAATGTATTTTATCATTCGCAAATAACATCAATACTCACAGCGGTGGTACTCACTTAACCGGTTTCAGAAACGGTATTACTCGTGTATTAAACGACTATGCACGTAAAAATAATATTCTTAAAGATTCAGAAGCTAATCTTACAGGTGATGACGTTCGTGAAGGTTTAACTGCAATTGTCAGCGTAAAACTTCCAAACCCTGAATTCGAAGGTCAAACAAAAGAAAAATTAGGTAGCCAAGAAGCTATGGGTGCAGTTCAAGATTCAATCAGAGATAAATTCCAAGAATGGCTTGAATTCAATCCAAAAATCGCAAGAACAATTATTGAAAAAACTCTACAAGCACAACGTGCCAGAGAAGCGGCAAGAAAAGCAAGAGAATTAACAAGACGTAAGACTGTTCTTGAAAATTCAACTCTTCCGGGAAAATTGGCAGACTGTTCTAACAGAGAACCTGAAAAATGCGAAATCTTCCTTGTCGAAGGTGATTCTGCCGGTGGTTCTGCAAAACAAGGCAGAAACAGAATGTTCCAAGCTATCTTGCCTTTAAGAGGTAAAATCTTAAACGTAGAAAAAGCTCGTTTGGACAAAATTTACGCTAACAACGAAATTCAATCAATGGTTCAAGCTTTTGGTGTAACTATCAGCAGAAACCCTGACGAAGTTAGCTTAGAAAAACTTAGATATCACAAAATTATCATCATGACCGATGCCGATGTTGACGGTGCTCACATCAGAACATTAATGCTTACATTCTTCTTTAGATATTGTAAGCCTCTAATCGAACAAGGTTATGTTTATATTGCTCAACCACCTCTATACAAAATTACACAAGGTAAACAAAGCGAATACTTATTCGATGAAAAAGCATTAGACAAAATGTTAAAAGAACGTGGTATCAAATCTGTTTGCTTATCAGACAAAACTCGCTCTAAATCAGTTCAAGGCGAAGAATTATTGAAATTAATCTCAAACATGTCAGCTTACTACAATTCTTATAATAACCCTATCTTAGGACGAATTCCTGCTGTAATGCTTAGAGGTATGGTTCGTTCAGACATTCAAGAAGCTGATTTTGACGATCAAGCAAAAATGCAAAAACATCTTGATTACTTATCACACTACCTTGTAGACCATGCTGAAAACTACAATATTTCAGAAGCTAAAGATTACAAGTTAGAATTAAAATACAGCGCCGAAAACGCAAAATATAACTTAAAATTAACATTGGCAGACGATGATTTTGTATTAATTACTCAAAGTATCGTTAAGAGTAACGAATACAAACGTCTAAAAGCCGCATACCCTCTAATTCGTGAATACTTGATTGAAGAAGAAGGTACATTAATTTTAGAAACAGACACCGAAACACACGAAGTTTCAACCTTCGCTGAATTACACAAAATTTTAGACGACAGAGGTTCTAAAGGGTTACAAATTCAACGATTCAAAGGTTTGGGTGAAATGATGCCTCAACAACTTTGGGAAACAACAATGGATCCTTCTACAAGAACTTTATTAAAAGTAAACTTGGAAGATGCAATGCTTTGTGACCAATTATTCGACATCCTTATGGGTGACAAAGTTGAACCTAGACGTGATTTCATTCAACAACACGCTGTATACGCAACTAACATTGACGCATAGGTTACATTTTATAAAACAAAAAGGAAAAAATTATGAAAAAAGAATTGATATTTTTAGGACCTCCGGCTTGCGGTAAAGGTACTCAAACAAGTAAACTTGCTGAACACTTGAACTTTCCGCACGTTGATACAGGTTCTTTATTAAGAGCTGCTGTTAAAAATCAAACTCCGGAAGGTGTTACAGCTGAAGGCTACATGTCAAAAGGTCAATTGGTTCCTGTTGAAGTTGTTGCAGCTATCATCAAAAGAAGACTTGCTGAACCTGATTGCGCTAACGGATACGTTTTAGACGGGTTTCCAAGAAGCGTTGAACAAGCAGGCATGTTAGAAGAAATTAACAAAGAAGTAGACAAAGAAGATGCTGAATTTAGAGCTGTTTACTTTGATATTGATACAGAATTGTTAATCGAAAGAATTGTTAACAGAAAATCTTGTCCAAAATGCGGTGAAATTTACAACATGAAATTTAAAGCACCTAAAGATGGTGTTCACTGTGATAAATGTAATTCAGAATTGACTCAAAGAAAAGATGATACTGAAGAAATCGCAAGAGCAAGATTTGAAACTTATTACAAAGAAACAGCACCTTTAACTGAATACTACGAAAACAAAGGTGTTTTAAGAAAAATTGATGCTAACGGTAGTATTGAACAAGTCTGGGAAAGACTTTTGAAGGCTGTAAATGATTAATAGAAAATCAAGAGATGAAATAAAAAGAATGAAGCACGCAGGGCATATTGTTGCCCTCGTGCATAAAGCTATGAAGGAAAATATTAAGGCCGGAATGTCTACTAAAGACCTTGATGATATCGCCATGGAAGTTATTCATGCAAACAAGGCTATTCCTACATTCCTTGGCTACAACGGTTTTCCGGCAAGTATTTGTACATCAATTAACGAAAATGTCGTTCATGGAATTCCGTCAAAAGATGTCATTCTAAAAGAAGGCGACATTATCAGTGTTGATGTCGGCGCAACTTACGGTGGTATGGTTGGCGATAGTGCTTGGACATACCCTGTAGGTGAAATTGCACCTGAAATCGAAAATTTGTTAAAATTCACTGAAGAATCACTATTTGCAGGTATTGCTCAAATGAGAGCAGGAAATGTTCTTGATGATATTTCATCAGCAGTTGAAGCTGTTGCAAATAGAGAAAAATTAGGTATCGTTCGCCAATACGGCGGTCACGGAGTAGGACACGTTATGCACGAAGATCCATTCCTATATAATTACAGTGTTGGTGATAAAACTTTAATTAAATCCGGCATGGTTATTGCAATTGAACCAATGCTTAATCTTGGTTGTGATGAAGTTATTCAACTTCCTGATGAATGGACAGTTCAAACTGCAGATAAAAAACCGTCTGCGCACTTTGAACACACTGTTCTTGCAACTGACGGTGAACCTGAATTAATGACAATTATTCGTGAAGAGTTCCTTTAATCTTACGAAAATAAACTATTTGCATGATTTGTAACATGTGAAAATATAGTTTAATAAGTAAAAAGAACAATATGGAGTGAAACATGGATATTTTTGCAGTAGTAGGATTATTTCTAGGTATAACATTCATCCTTACAGGTCAAGCACTTGAAGGTGGTAATTTAGGACAGTTATTACAATTGACAGCCGCATTCATCGTATTCGGTGGTACTGCCGGTGCCGTTGTACTAAGTTTTCCGCCAAGAGTTTTGAAAAAAGCTATATCTCTTATTAAAGATGCTTTTGTACCTCCAAATGTAGATTTGAATGTTTTGATTGCAGAAATCGTTAAATTTGCTCAAAAAGCTAGAAAAGAAGGCGTTATTTGCTTAGAAAGAGAAGCAAAAGATGCATCTGATGTCGTTTTAACAATGGGCTTGGAAGCTGTTGCCGATGGTGCTGATCCAACTTTGGTTCAAGCAATGATGGAAAACCAAATTGCTCAACAAGAAGAAGAAGTTCACACCGGTGCAAAAGTTTTTGAATCTGCTGGTGGCTACTCTCCAACATTAGGTATCATTGGTGCCGTTATGGGTTTAATCCAAGTAATGCAAAACCTTTCTGATCCATCAGCTTTAGGTGCCGGTATTGCCGTAGCGTTCGTTGCTACAATTTACGGTTTGTTTGCGGCAAACTTATTACTAATTCCTTTAGGCACACGTATTAAGTTAAACTATGCAAAAGTTTTCTTAGGCAAAGAAATTATGGTTGAAGGTGTTTTAGCTATTCAAGCAGGTGAATCACCTGCATTAATCGAAAGAAAATTGCAAGCTTATATCATTGATAGATCTAGCATTGAGGAAGATGAAGAATAATAATGGCAAAGAAGAAAAAAGCAGAAGATCATGAAAATCTAGAGAGATGGCTCGTTTCTTACGGGGACTTCATCACGCTGTTATTCGCAACCTTCGTTGTGCTATATGCTCTTTCTCAAATTGATTTAACAGAATTTGCATCATTAGAAGACAGTATAAGAAAAGCATTTAATGCTCCGAGTGTCTTAGAGGGTTCAGACTCTATTTTAGATTCAAAAGGAGCTTCAATATTAGAGGCTAGCGCTGCAGATAGCACGATTGCGCCATTAATGTTAGAATACATAAGTCAAAAATACGAAGAACAATCATTTGAAGATATTAAAGAATCTATTGAACAAATGTCTAAAAATGGTGATTTAGAAGGCGTAGATGCTCAAATTACAGATAAAGGTCTTTTAATCACAATGAAAAACGACCTATTATTCTACTCAGGTTCTGCAACATTGAACGATAAAGCCTTAAAAACACTTGATAATGTTGGCGTGTTAATTGGTGAAAAATTCGCTTTACACTATGTAAGAGTTGAAGGTCACACAGATAGTCAACCAATCAACACTTTTATGTTCCCTTCAAACTGGGAATTATCAGCTGCACGTTCAAGCAGTATCATTCGTTATTTAATTACACGTTTTAAATTTATGCCAAACGTATTTACTGCAGTTGGTTATGGCGATACACGCCCTGTAGTAGACAACAAAACATCTGAAAACAGAGCTAAAAACAGACGTGTTGAGATTTTGGTGTTAAAAAACAAATTCAAAACATTTGAACATGCTTCAAACTCAGTAATGAAGCAACCTAAGAAAGAACAAGAAGCGTTCCAAGCTGAACGTATGGCAACAATTCAAAGAGTTAAGAATGGTTCAAAGGCATTTGAAAACTTGCAAACAACAAGTGTAGAAGATGAAGTTACACAAATTGAATCAAGCGCAACAACATTAACCCAACCTAAACAAGCAGAAGAAGATACTACAAAAAAATCTTTATCAATAAAAAATAGATCTTTATATGAACAAACTTCAAACATAACAAAATCGTCTAAAAACGATGATGAAGCTTGGATTAAAGATGCAAAACACGATAAAATTTTACAAAAAGACATCAACAAACAATTTGATGTAGTTGGACAATAATTATGGAATATTACGTAGGAATATCAATGGCGCCAGCCTCAACAATTGATACGGGAGTTGCTGTAATGGACTCTTTCGGCAAGATAATTCTTGTTGATAAATTGTATTCAATGAAAGATATTCAATTCTTTTTAGATAATTATTCTTCATTAAAACAATCGCACATATGCATTTCTCTCCCTTGGGACAACTCAATGCTGGAAGGCAAATGGAGAATCTTATCTAAACCTTATCAAATGGTTCAAAGTAACGAACACTTTTTAAATAGAGAAAACTGGACACAAAGATATTCAAACAGAGGTTGTGAATATTATAGAACCTTAAAAAATGAGCAAGGTATTGATATTAGCAGATTTGAGCTATATATTACACGTCAGGACATGAATTTAAGTTCTTATTTTAAAGAAAGAACACCTGCAGATTGCAAATTTTTGCAAAACGCATTAAAGATTGAATACCAATTGGAAGATATTCCGTCAAATATGATGCCAATGAGCCAATTAGAGGCTATCGTAGGCGCACTAATTATGCGCGAAAGAGCAAATAATCCGACAAATATAAAGAAACTATTTGACTTTGGAGGACTAGAAGTTATTAATATTGCAAAAGCAATCAATACGCATAATGAAGATGAATAATTAATTGTAAAATAATGTTACAAAAAACTCATGAGTTCCAGAAATACTAGCAATTTTTATAATTTGTAGACTTTATATAGTTACAAGGTAGTGTGTTTAGAAAGGAAATTCATGTATCCTAATATGATGAATCCTATGATTCAACCATATACAATGGTTCCAATGATGCCAATGCAACCAACAACCATTAAGATTGAAATAACCCCAAATGGTTTTCAACCTCAAGTTAAAGTAGAGCAAGAAGAAGCAAAGAAACAAGCACCTAAAGAAGAAGCAAAAACTTCAGTTTATGATATGCCAAAAGCTTCTGTTTATGAACCTAAAAAAGCAGAAGAAAAGGTTGCAGAAAAAGAAGTTGAAGATAAAAAACAAGAAACAACTATGGCTCAAGCCTTAGCTGCACAAGCTGCAGTTCAACCTGCTCCTGTAGTTCAAACAAAAGCGGTAGAAGTAGCAAAAGCAGAAGATACAAAAGAAACAAAAGCAACTCCAAAACGTCCGGAAATTGTAAAACCTGAAACAATGAAACCTGGTATTGATTTGAATGGTTTAGTAAGCATATTAACAAGCCCCGATTATGAAGAACAAGCTGATGCAATGGAAGCAATCTCAGAAGTTGCAATGTATGCTCCGGATAAAGCAGAAGAACTTTTAGATAACAAGGTTGTTGATAACTTACTTGATATTATGGGTAAAGACACTTCTAAATTAGAAGGTAAAGATAAAGAACTTGCAGAAAGAAACAAGGAATATGCAATGTTCACAACAGCTACATTACAAAAACTTTATGCTGATGGTGTAAAGGATTTAGCTAAAACAACAGTTCCAGCTGATGACTTAATCGGTATGGCCGGAATTGTAAACGAATTAAAAACAAACAAAAACGCAAACGTTAGAGAAGCTGCTGTTGCTTCAATCGGTTATATGACAAGACCTGAATACAAAAAGGACTTAGCTCCATTGTTAAAAGAAGCAGCAAATGACCAAGATGCAAAGGTTAAGGCTCAAGCAACAAAACAGCTAAACGCAATGGCGTAATTAATAGATTTTAACAGGGCGGTTATGCAAAGCATAACCGCCCCTTTTTACGCATAATTTTACTGACAATTACCAATTTCACAGAGTGAGAATTTAAGAGTTGAGGAATTTTTTGAGAGTGGAAGAAAATTTTTGTAGTACATTTTTTCTTGATTAAATTCTGTATCATTTAGCCTTTTAGTTTTTATGTAACCTAAATCTTCAAGAGAACATGCTCCACCGGTTACGACTCCGCTACCGTTACACAGTGGCTTCGGAGGAAATAACCAAGAGATGAAGAAAAACATTAAACAAACAGTTGCGATTATAAATATATATTTCATAGACACCAATACTAGACTATAATTATAGAATATCCGTTTTTGAGTCGTAAAACATCCCTATAAAGTCTAAGATTTACTTAGCAGAAAGTAGTGATTTCGCAAAATCAATTGAAGAGTCTGAGTTGTCACCTGATGCCAAACTTGCAATTGCTAAAACTTTTTCATCATCATTAAGTGCTTTTATTGTAACCTCTGTTTCTTCACCTTGTTCTTTAGAAACTAAGAAATGTTTATCAGCTTTTGCTGCAATTATAGCCTGATGGGTAATTACAATAATTTGTCTGAATTTTGCAAGTTCAGAAATTTCATCGGCAACACTTTGAGCGGCTTTGCCTGAGATACCTGTATCAATTTCATCAAAAATAACAGTGTCAATCTCATCAGATTTTGCAAAAATTGTTTTTATTGCAAGCATAACTCTTGAAATTTCACCACCTGATGCAGTTTTTGCAAGTGGAGAAAGATCTTGGGATACGTTTGTTGAGATGTAGAATTCAACCTCGTCAATGCCGTCAGAAGAAAGTTCTTTCGGTGTTATTCTAATTTCAAACCTTGATTTTGCCAGTTCTAATTTTTCTAACTCGTCTACAATTAGCGATGATAGGACTTGAGCGTAATCCTTACGTTTTGCCGAAATGTCATTGGCTAATTTGTTCAACTTAATTAGTATTTTATCAATTTTTTCTTGCAACTCGTCAACATTTTTTGATGAAAATTCAATTGTACTCAATTCATCAGAAAGCTTGTCATAGGTTTGAAGCACTTCCTCTAAAGTTGCCCCGTATTTACGTTTTAACTTGTCAAACAAATATAAACGTTCTTGCACCTCATTCAAACGTGCTGTATCACTGTTAATTGATTGATAATAATCACGTAATGTTGCAGACAAATCTCTTGTAAGTTCAGAAATTTCAATAATTGATTGTTCTGCCGGTTCTAATGCTCTATCCATATCAACCGCTTTTGAAATGTTCGCCTTAATTTGTAACAGCGCATCAATCAACGAGCCTTCATCACCGTTTAATGACCAGTAAGAGCCTTGTGTTAGTTCTTGTAACTTTTCGGCATTTTCAAGCACACTCAACTCGTTTTGAAGAGTTTCTTCCTCATTCACATCTTCGATATTTGCTTGCTCAATTTCATTAATTTGAAACTTTAAGAAATCCAATTGAGATTCTGTTGCATTTGCTGAATTTTGAGCCACTTCAAGGTCTTTTAATAGCCCTTGATACTCCTTGTAAAGGTGTTTATACTCTTTTAACTCTTCACCGTATAAATCACGAGCATAGTTGTCTAAAAGAACAATGTGAGATTTTGGTTGCAAAAATGCGTAAGTTTGATGTTGCGAATGAATATCCAATAACATTTCTTTTAAAGATTTTACAAACTCTTGATTTACTAAAGTACCGTTTACACGAGTCCTTGAAGAAGTGGAAGTTATTTCTCTTGAAAGAATTATTTCATCTAAGTAATCAATGCCATTTTCGTCAAAAAGCTCTTTTAAATTAGAATTTTCAGACTTTATAAATAACTCGATTAAAGCTTTTTCTGCACCTTTTTTAATAACATCTTTCGCAGGTTTAGCACCAAAAGCTATATCAATAGCATTAATTAAAATACTTTTACCTGCACCTGTTTCACCGGTTATAACGTTTAAACCGTTGTCAAAATCTACGGTCAAATCTTCAATCAAAATATAATTTTTTACGTGTATTGATTTAATCATAAGCTTCTTGGAGATACCCCCCAATGTAATTTGTCACGTAAAACAGAATAAAATTCTTCATCTTGCAATAATGCCAAATATGCTTTTTGTTCCGCTTTTTCAATTAAAACTTCGTTTGAAACGTCAATTGAATCAGCTCCATCTGCAATTAAGTTAAACTCGTTACTTTCGCCTTCAGCAGTTGTAATTTTTATAACCTCGTTTGATGGTACAACCAAAGGTCTTGCAGTCAAAGTGTGAGGACAGATAGGAACTATTACTAACGCATCTAACATTGGATAAATTACAGGCCCGCCTGCAGAAAGTCCGTAAGCTGTAGAACCTGTCGGAGTTGATACTATCAATCCATCAGCTATATAATCGCATACAAATTTGTTATTAATGCTTAGAACAAAACGTGATGAGCGAGTTGCGCAAGTGCCTTTTACAACAAAATCATTTAAAGCATATTGACTACCTGATTTAATCATCAAACGCTTTTCAACATTAAAATCGTTTTCTAAAACTCTATCAACAGCAATCTGTATATTATCAACACTAACTTGTGACAAATACCCTAAACGCCCTAAATTAACACCCAAAACAGGGGTTTTTGACATTGCATAAAACTTTGAAACATGAAGAATCGTGCCATCACCGCCAACCGCAAAAACAAAGTCAAAGCCGTATCTCATTTCATTAATCTCTAAAATCTCAGGCTTTGCACCCTTTTCGATTAAACTTTGCTCTAATTTTTGCAACACCGGATAAGGGTTCTTTACCCCCTTGTTAAATACTACAGCGATATTTTTAACACATTCCATATGACTATTTTACAACGTAAAATAGGATTTTTCAATTAATTAGTAAAAAAGGCGCCTCGGGTAATACCCGA
>URRM01000041.1 GCA_900550295.1 uncultured bacterium | reverse complement strand
ATGCTTTGCATCCGGCGCCATTCTTTTTTTTGACATATTTGGTGTATAATGTTGATATATAAGGAGTTCGGCATGACAGATTCAAAAGAAATAATAACTTGTCCGGCTTGTGGCAAGGAAATGCAAAAGGTATTTTTAAACAGCGTTCAGTTCAATGTAGATATATGCCTAAACGGTTGTGGGGGCTTGTTTTTAGACAATCGTGAATACAAAAAAGTTACTGAAACGCCTGAAGCTATTCAAGAGATTAATAATGCCGTAAAAGGGCGTGAATTCAGCGCTGTAGACAAATCGTACAAAAGATTTTGTCCTGTATGCAAAATGAAGATGATGAAGAACTCGACAAGCCTTAAAAACCAGATTATTATTGACGAATGCTATGGTTGCGGGAGCAAATTCCTTGATAATGGGGAATTAGAGAAGATTGAAAACGAATATTCCTCAGAGGCAGAGCGTTCACAGGAAATGGCTAATTATTTAAGACAAGCCATGGGTTCAGAATTTGACGAAATGCACGTAAACCAAACATTAAAGTCTAAAAAGCCTAAAAAACAGGGTATTTTAGACAGTATCGTAAAAAAATTCATGTAGACTTAAATTTTACAAATAGCTATAAACAAGTTCAAGCCTCTTTTACAGAGGCTTAAACTTCTGTAAACATAGATTATTACAGTCAAATTCCATTTTGAGCACTGAGAATTAGCGTTCAGAAAGGATTTCATCACCCCTTGTCCGTAAAAATACGTACGTATAATTTCGTACGTAAAAAAACAGACATAATAATTTTCAAAATTTGGTATAATAGTTTTTACAAAGTCAGAAAAGATTTTGTCGATTTAAAAATTTTATTTATTATTTTTTGGATTATTTACAAGAGGTATTTGTTGTCCAGTTCAAAACTTTTTTGTTTGGACAAGTTTTTCCGTCTGTTGTTTTCAAGTAATCCATGTTACCCATTTGAATTACCCAAGCGGTTGAATAATATTCAGTTCCTGATTTGATTGCGGGAACTCCATTAGTTTTAGTTTCTGTTTCATTTGGATAAACTTGATCTTCAATAACTAAAAATTCAAATTTGTCATAACCAAATAAATTTTTACCTTTATTATCACCATCTAAATCAACATTTAATATTGCATTGTATGATTTTCCCGGATATGCAGGTGATGGATCTGATGTACCATAACAGCTAACTGTTGCTCCATCTGCCAATGTTATATCGGAACCATCAATTTTTGAATACTTAAGAAAATCGGTAAGTCGTTCTGCTACCATTTCGCCAGTTTCATAATTATCATTTGTACCAGTCCGCCAACCTTCCATTGGACCGTAAACTGCAGTAGCACGACCTACTGCGTCATTTAGGTTTGAATATATTTTTTGTAGTTTAGCTACTTTTTCTTTGTCAGCAGTTGAAGAGTTCAAGTTTGGAATAGTCAATGCCGCAACCACGCCAATAATACCCATTACAATTAGGGTTTCAGCAAGGGTGAATGCTAAGGCTTTACAAAGGGGTAGAATCCCTCTTTTGTCATCCCGTGCTTGACACGGGATCTTGGCAACATGAGATTCTAAACCAAGTTCAGAATGACATTGTGTTTTATGGTTCGTTTTGGTAAATATTTTTTGTATTGCTTCGCTTATGCTCGCAATGATGGCTTGAGTCTTAAGTCCAAAACTCGCTCTACTACTAGTGTTTACCCCCCCCCGAAGGCTTGAGAGTCTTTATTTATAACCATTTTATCCATATTCATATCCTCTTTTTCTTATTCTGTTTCTTATTATAACATTTTTTGTATGTTTCTTCAAGTGGGGTGGGTGCGGTTTAGAGGTTTAGATGGTTGGCAATATGTCCGTAATGACTTGAAATAAAATATAATGTCATACCGTGCTACGACACGGGATCTTTTTTATACACAATTGCTATTCAAGAGATCCCGCATCAAGTTGACATAAAAGTAAATGTTTTCCCCTAAACCCGTATTTAGGATGACATTTGTGTTAGACTATAGGACTATAAGACAATATGTCGACATTTCTATAAGAGTGACAAGCCTTTTTGCAATATTTCAGAGTGCATTGCGTAACCGATTCTAAAAAATTTCTGCTCCATATCAAAGCAACATGCCGGAATTGTCAAAACTCCCGTTTTTTCAAACAAATCAGAACAAAATTCTTCCGATGTCATATCATAATCAAATTTTACGCAGGCAATTGTTCCTGAATTTGGCTCATGCCAAGAAAAATGAGGATTATTTTTAATAAAATCAGCTAAAATTCCTTTGTTTTCCAATATTATCTTCAAGTTTCTTTTTACAATTTTTTCGTGATTTTCCAGTGCAACACTTGCAACATAATCATCTAAAGCGCTTATGCTTATTGTATTATATTCTCTATTTGAGTTAATTTTTTCAATTATATCCGAATTTGCAACAATCCAACCCAAACGAATTCCCGCAAGAGAATACGTTTTAGACATACTCCCTGTTACAATTGCCTTATCATACAAGTCAATTGCAGATTTTGAGTACTGTTCACCTAAATGGTTCAGCCCCCTATACACCTCATCTACAAAAAGGTACGCATCACAAGATTTTGCAATTTCAATCACCTCAATCAAATCCAAGTTCATGCCTGTCGGATTATTTGGGTTTGTCATGCAGATTAATTTTGTATCGTTTCCAATAACCTCTTTCAACCTTTCGATATCCAAAGTCCAATCATCATCCATAAAAAACAATTCCACGTTTGCGCCATAAGTCTTTGGCAACGTATACATCTGTTGATAACAAGGACAGATACAAACAACCTTGTCGCCTTTATTCACAAGTGTTTGAAGCACCAAATAATTTGCACCGATTCCGCCAAGTGTAACCGTTATATTTTCAATGTTTTGATTATCATAAAGGTTACATATCGCTTGTTTAAGTCTTTTTGTTCCGTAAAGCTGTCCGTAATTTAGTGAGATTTTAGACATTTTTTTTAAATCTTCGCCAGTTATTTCGGTTAATTCGTTCAAAGACAAAGCTATAGGGCAAGTTGCCGACAAGTCATACTTTGTTTTATCTTCTCTTGAATTAATCCATTTTTCTAACTTAAAATCTTCAATAAGCACTATTTTTTACCTGCATTTTGTGCAAATTTGTTATACATCAAATCTCTACGCTTTTGGATATCAGGACTATTGACGTAGTCCTCGTATTTCATTTGGAAATTAATATATCCGTAAGGTGAAATTTCAACAATTCTATCTGCAACAGTTTGAATAAATTGGTAATCTTGCGATGTAAACAAAACTGTTCCTGTGTAATCAATTAGCGCATTATTTAAAGAAGTAATAGCTTCCAAATCTAAATGGTTTGTTGGTTCATCAAAAATAAGAACATTACTTTCCGCAATCATCATTTTTGCAAGCATACAACGAACTTTTTCGCCACCAGAAAGAACATTCACACTCTTTTCTGCATCTTCACCGGAGAACAGCATTCTGCCCAAATACCCCCTTAAGTAGCTGATATGTTGTTCTTGAGAAAATTGTCCTAACCATTTGATTAAATCTATATTTGTATCAAACAAGTGGTTATTTTCTTTTGGAAAATATGAACGAGTCGCTGTCACACCCCAATTAATTTCACCGCTGTCCGGCTCTAATTCACCATTTAGCATTTGGAATAAAGTTGTTATAATCAAAGGATTTTTTGCAATAAATGCAATTTTTTCACCTTGAACAACATCAAGCGAGAAGTTTTTAATCAACAATTCATCATTTACGGATTTATTCAAACCTTGAATATGCAAAACATCTTTTCCCGGAACTTTTGAATATTTAAAATTAATGCTCGGATATTTTCTTGTAGAAGGTTTAATATCTTCAAGAGTAAGTTTTTCAAGCATATTTTTACGAGAAGTTGCTTGTTTTGCTTTTGATGCGTTAGCGCTGAATCTTGCAATAAACTTTCTGAATTCTTCTGCTTTTTCTTCAATTTTCTTATTACGTTCTTCTTTTTGTTTCATAATCAAAGCACTTGCTTGAGTCCAGAATGCGTAGTTACCTGTATATAAAGTAATATTTCTAAAATCAATATCCGCAATGTGTGTACAAACTCTATCTAAGAATTTTCTATCGTGTGAAACAACGATTACAAGGTTTGGAAAATCAATTAAAAAGTCTTCAAGCCAAGTAATTGTCTTTAAATCCAAGTGGTTTGTAGGTTCGTCCATTAACAAGATGTCAGGAGTACCAAACAATGCTTGAGCAAGCAATACACGGACTTTTTCACTACCTGATAAGTCCTTCATTAAATTGTAATGTAATTCTGACGGAATACCCAAATCAGCAAGTAATGAACCAGCATCAGCCTCGGCTTGCCAACCGTCTAACTCTGCAAATTCTGTTTCCAATTCTGCAACTCTAAGACCGTCTTCATCGTTAAAATCAGGTTTTGCGTAAAGTGCATCTTTTTCCTTCATAACGTCATAAAGGTGTTTGTTTCCCATGATTACAGTGTCCATAACCGTAAATTCATCAAATTCAAAGTGGTTTTGTTTTAAAACTGAAATTCTTTGACCTTTTTTGATATGAACCTGTCCTGCAGTCGGTTCCAATTCTCCTGACAGAACCTTCAAGAATGTAGATTTTCCGGCACCGTTAGCACCAATCAAACCATAACAATTTCCTGATGAGAATTTTATATTTACGTTTTCAAAAAGCGGTTCTGAACCAAATTTTACCGTTAAGTTTTCTGTTGTAATCATTATATTTAACCTTTTATTTTTGCAAAAAAAGTCGGAATTTCTTCCGACTTTTTTGTATTTTCTAGTGAACTAAAAATCTTAAATAGATGTATACAGTTGCTGCTGATAACGAAATTAACACCGTTACAAAACCATATAGCAAGAATTGCATAAATGTAATCGGATGTTTTCTTGCAGCTGCGGATTCTGAAACAATAACGTTTGCGGCAGCACCGATGATAGTTAAGTTGCCACCTAAACAAGCACCTAATGATAAGCACCACCATAGAGGATGAGCATATTCAGCACCCATTACAGATTGAATATTTGCAATCATAGGAGCCATTGTAACTGTGTATGGAATATTATCAATAATACCTGACAGAATACCTGAACCCCAAAGTATTACCATTGCAGTAGCGCTTTCTGAGCCGTGAGTAACATTTAACAACCATTTTGCCATTAACGCAATACCACCTGAAGCTTCTAAGCCACCAATAATAATGAATAAACCGATGAAGAAGAAAATTGTATTCCATTCAACATCCTTGATAATATGTTTTGGATTTTCGAATAACAACAAGAAACTTGCACCTGCCATTGCTGACAAACTTGCAGGGATGTGTGTCATATCGTGAGTTACAAAACCTAAGATTACAAGTGCCAAAACTGCAACACTTCTAATCATGCCGGCTTTATCTTTAATTGTTTTACTGTTATCTAAGTTTGCAATTTCTGCCATTTTTTCAGGAGTTGCTTTAAGTTGTTTTCTAAAGAACAAGAACATGACAGCAACAACCAATAACAAGATAATACATACGATACCTGTTAATTCATTTAAGAAATCCATAAATGAAAAACCTGCTGCACTACCGATGATGATGTTTGGAGGATCACCTATCAATGTTGCAGTACCACCGATGTTTGATGCCAAAATTTCTGTAATCAAATATGGTGCAGGATTAATTTCTAATTTTTCTGCAATATAGAAAGTTACAGGCATAATCAAAATTACAGTTGTAACGTTATCTAAAAACGCAGAAACAACTGCTGTAAATAAAGCTAATACAACAAGTACAGACACCGGATGCCCTTTGGTAAATCTCAATAATTCGTTTGCAATCCAGTTAAATACGCCTGTTTCTGTTGAAATATTAACAATAATCATCATTGCTACAAGCAAGAAAATTACGTTAAAATCAATAAAGTTAACAAAATAATGAGGATCTAATGTTCCGTCTGCCAATGTTTTGTTAACACTTACTAAACCTAAAAACATTGATGCTGCGGCACCAATTAATGCAATTGTAACTTTTGGTATTTTTTCTGTCGCAATAAAAATGTATGCAAGAATTAAAATTACCGCAGATACAATAATAGAGTTGTTTCCAACTAAACTACTTAAAAATTCCACTTCTAAATTCCTTTTCTCTTATGTGTTATATCAAAACAATTTTAACACAAACATATAATATTTAAGAGTTTAAAGAATTTAGCAAATTATCTTGTTCTGCTGTTGCTTTTTCCAACATTGAATAAACCATATATGCACCAAGCGCAATGGCTTTAGGATCTAAACTTGTTTGTTGAGCCGCCTCAATAATTGCAGAATTAACCTCAGGATTTTCCTCTTTCATGTAATGAATCATCTGTTTGCGCCAATTGTTTACATCTTGAAAAATTTCCGCAAAAGTTAATGTTGAATGGTCTTCTGTTATAACCGGTATCATCTTTTCAGCAACCCCCTTATTGAAAATTATACAACAAAAGTTTAAAACTTTACATAAATATTTATTTTTTGTATGATTAAAGAAAAGAGGATATTATGGCAGAAAAAGACGATAAAGTTATTGATTTATTTTCAAAAGTGAACAGAACACTTTCACCTGAAGAATTAGAACAAATTAGATTTTTTGAAGGGTTCCATTACGTAAAAATTAACAAAGACGAAAATAATAAAAAGTTTAAACCGGAACTTTTAAAAAAATACGCTGAAAGCTGTCATTATATAGTTAGAGTAATGCGTGAAGTGAATGGAGAAGTTTGGATGTATAACTATGATGTGCGTAATGACGAACTTTTCAAATTTATGGAGAAATTCAACAACAACACTCTTAATGGTACTATTATTGAAATTGACAAATATTTTCCGGAAGGTCTAGCGTAAATTGCAGTTTTTTGAAGAATACCACGAAGAATTAAACAAATGCTCAAAACCCTACCAATATGTTGGTGGTGAAATTTATTCTGCAAACAAAAATTTTGACAGCGCAAAAGTTCGATTTGCAATGTGCTTTCCAGACAAGTACGAAATCGGAGTTAGTAATTTAGGCGCAAGGATTTTATACAATCAAATTAACAAGCAAGAAAACTTTATGGCAGACAGAGCTTATGCTCCGGAGCCGGATTTTCATCCACATCCGCTTTATGCGGTTGAAAGTAAACGTCCGCTGAAAGACTTCGATATTCTTGGCTTTTCACTTCAATATGAATTGTCTTATCCGACTGTTTTAAAAATGCTTGAAATGGGCGGAGTTTCAGTTAGAAACGAAGACAGAACAGACGAAGAACCTATTATTATTGCAGGAGGACCTTGCACTTTTAACCCTCTTCCGATGTCTGATTTTATTGACGTATTTTCAATCGGAGATGGCGAACAACTTACGGTCGAAATCTGCGAATGTATTGAAAGAACAAAAGGTTTACCAAGAAAAAAACGTATTGAAGAATTATGCAAACTTAAGGGTTGTTGGTCAAAATCAATCGGCGGAACCGTTGAGAAAAGAGTCGAACCCCTAACTTATGATACAGCTTTAACAAAGCACCCGATTGCATTTTCAGCTTCAATTCACGACAGAGCAATTGTAGAAATCAGACGGGGGTGCGGTAGAATGTGCCGTTTCTGCCAACCCGGACACGTAACTTTACCTGTAAGAGAAAGACCTGCAGAAGAGATTATAAAACTTACAAAAGAATTAGTTCATAACACAGGTTATGACGAGTATTCACTACTTTCATTATCTTCTAACGACTACTCAAACATAACAGAAGTAATCAAAGAATTAAGTTGCGAATTTAACAAAAAAAAAATCGGCGTATCGCTTCCGAGTCAACGTATTGACCATTTTAGATTAGAGCTTGCAGAACTTACTCAATCTGTAAGAAAATCGACAATGACATTAGCGCCGGAAGCAGGTAGTCAAAGACTTAGAAACGTAATCAAGAAAAACATTTCAGAAGAGCAAATAATCAGTGCGGTTATGCAACTTTATGAAAACGGCTGGAGCAGAATAAAATTCTACTTTATAGTTGGTTTACCTTCTGAAACATACGAAGATTTAGATGAAATGGCTCGTTTGATGGACACGATTAAATATAAAGTTCGAGGTTTGAAACGAGAAAAAAACCTTAAACACGGGCTTGATTTAACTTGTACTCTATCAATCTTTGTGCCGAAACCGTTTACACCATTCCAATTCAGTCCGCAAATGGATTTAGACGAGGTAATGGAACACATTCACTACTTGAAAGAGAAAACAAAGCACATAAAAGGTTTGAAATTAAACTATCACGAGCGCTTTGTATCTCAAATTGAAGCTGTTTTAACTCGTGGTGATGCAAGCCTTTGTGATTATATTGAAAAACTTTATAAAAAAGGCTGTTACCTTGATGCTTGGGGTGAAAATTTCAGCAAAGAAACTTGGGCAGAAACCGCAAAAGAATGCGGTGTTGATATCAAAAATTTAGCAATGAAAGAGTTTCCGAGAGATGTTGAATTGCCTTGGGATTTCATTAATGTCGGAATTAACAAGCAATGGCTTGTAGATGAATATAACAAAGCTTTTGAGCAAACAAATTCTACAGAAATTCAACCGACTTGCGAGCACAAATGTGTTCATTGTGGGGTTTGTCCAAACTTAGGCGTACACAAAGTTTTAGATAAAAAGTTTGTCGCAAAGAATTATGTAAAACCTGAGCAAATTCATTATGATCCGAGAACTGCACCGACAATTACGACTTATAAATACAGATTGAAAGTCACTAAATTAGGTATTTTAAGATATTTTTCACACCTTGATTGGCAAAATACCTTCTTAAAATCAATTTTGCGTTCAGGGCTTAACGTAGCATTTACACAAGGTTTCAACCCTACGCCAAAGGTTTCTATGGGTATTGCATTACCTCTATTTTTAGAAAGTGATGCAGAGCTTGTTGATGTTGATTTGCTAGACAACATTTCTTGCGAAGAATTAAAAGAAACATTAGAAAAAACACTTCCTGATGGTTGCAAAATTGTAAGCATAAGACCTCTTGAAGTTGGAGAAAAAGCCATTGACCACACGGCGCAATGGGCTGAATACCAAGTTTCACTTATCAAAAAAGATGATTGTAATTTAGAAAAGTTTATGTTAAATTGTAATCAAGTTTTATCTTCTGACGAAATTTTATTGACGAAGAAAAACAAAAAAGGTTTACTAAAAACTTCAAATATAAAGCCGTCAATTCAATCTTACAGGTTTGAAAATGACAATTTGTACATCGTATTAAAAGCAGGTCAAGGTAGTGAAATACCGGCAGTTAGAGCAGATGACCTTATGAATTTAATATCAGAGGGTACAGTTTTTGACATTAAACGCCTTAGATTTTTCGACGAAAATTTGATGGAGTTATAAAAAGAAAAGGAATTTTAAATGAAAGACAAAAAGAATTTTGCACAAAAAGAACAAAACTCTGCAAAAAAAATTGTTATCGCTGAGCGTGATAATATCGGCGCATTAATGGATGGCGACAAGGTTTTAGATTTATTCATCAACCGTGGTGAAGTTTTGTTAGGTGATGTTTACTTAGCAACCGTACAAAACATTTTACCAAGTATTGATGCAGCATTCGTTGACGTTGGCGTTGACAAAATGGGTTTCTTACACGCACAAGACATTATGGGTAAAGGTGCTTTAAAAGATAAACTTTCACCTAATCAAAAACTTGTGGTTCAAGTAGTAAAAGAACCTACAGGACATAAAGGTCCAAGAGTTACAACAGAAATCAGCCTTCCGGGTAGATTTTTAGTATTAATGCCTTCTGAACCGGGTATTAACGTAAGCCGTAAGATTGAATCTTCAAAAGAACGTGCAAGATTAAAATCTATCGTTAGCTTGCTAAAACCGGTTGGCGTAGGTGTTATCATCAGAACAGAGGCAGAAGGTCAATCAGAAGCTGATATTCAAGAAGATTTAGAAATTCTGTTAGAAAAATGGAACAACATTGTTACAGCGGCTGAATCTCTAACTCCTCCAAGCTTAATCTATCGTGACCAAGACTTGTTATACAGAGTTATCCGTGAAGCTTGCTCAGAAGACGTAAATGAAATTATTGTTGATACTGCATTTGCTTTGAACAGAGTTCAAACTCTTCTTCAAAACTGGCACATGAACAAAAACATAAACGTTACTTTATACAAGGGTAATGAACCTTTATTGATTGCAACCAACGTTCACAAAGAAATTAAAGCAGCATTGAATATGAAGGTTAACATGCCATCAGGCGGTTACTTATTCATTCAACAAACAGAAGCTCTTACAGTTATTGACGTAAACTCAGGTAAATTCGTAAGCTCTGCAACTCAAGACGAAACAATCTTAAAAACAAATATTGAAGCTGTGCATGAAATCGCTCGTCAATTACGTTTACGTAACATCGGCGGTATGATTATCATTGACTTTATTGATATGACTTCTCGTGTAGACAAATTGGCTATTATGGAAGAATTAGAACTTGCAATTGAAGATGACAAGGCAAAACCACAAGTCGGTCAACTTTCAGACTTAGGACTTGTTGAAATGACTCGTCACAGACAAGGTCAAGCAATTTCGGAAGTGTTCGCTAAAAAATGCCCTCACTGCCACGGTGAAGGTTTCATTGTAGAAGACTTCAAATTTGCATCACCTACAGCAGAAGGTGAATACCGTGCAAAAGCTGCAAAAATGAAACTTCCAATCAGCGGTTTCAAGAAAAACAATAACAAAAAACAAAACAACAATCAACAAGAACAAGTAATGGAACAATCAGCACCATTAGAAACAACTGAAAATCCATCATTAGAGGCAGAAATTGAAACTAAAAAACGTGAAAACAAAAAATCAAACAGCAGAAATAACAAACGTAACTTCAATAAAAAACAGTTAAATGAAAATTCAGAAGTAAAAACAGCACAAACGATGATTACTGCTGAAGATGAAATTAAACCTGTAATTGAAGAGCCAACACCTGTTCAAGAAACTCCGGCAGAAGTTGAAGTACAAGCAGAAACACCTGCAGAAGAAAAACCAAAAAGAACAAGAAGACCTAACAGAGGTGTGGCTAAAACAAAACGTCAAACTCGTTCTAAAAAAACAAGTGAGGAAAAAGTTGAAGAAGAATAATATTAAAAATTTAATATTGTCTATAATTTGCATATTTGTTCTTCAAGGACTTGCTATTTCAGCCCCCGCAACAACTCAAATACCCGTATCCTCTTCATATGATGATATGGTAAGTGTTGCAAGAGAACAAGTTTCTGCATCTCCGGCTTCCGGTGATGTTCAGGTTCAAACAAAATTACAAGAAGAACCTCTTGCTCCACGTGGAGATTTGGCATATTCAAACGCAATGCCGGAAGCTCAAGTAGCAAATACAACAGCGATTCAACCTCAAGTTCAAACAAAAACAAAACCAAGAAAAAGCTTTGCCAGTATGGTTTTCAAGTTTATACTTGCTATGATTTGGGTTGTAATTTCTTCAATTGTAATCTTTATAATTTTGATTTCGTACAAAAAATTAATCTTAAAGGGCAAACCAGTAAGACCAACTTACGAAACTACAGAGCAATCTTTAGACACACCTAAAAATTTTAAAGAGGCAATTAAGTTATTTTTAGACAAAACTAAATGGTAAAATTAAATAATTGGATTAAAAATCCGACAACTATTGAAGTTACCAACAAGATACAAACTATACGCAATGAGTCTTTTATAGACTCATTGTTTTTAAATAGAATTAAAATACCAAGTCCTGCGTTTGTAGAAAGTCCTGAAATTAAAGCACCAAAAGACAATGCAGATTTGATATAAAGCATTACAACCAAAACGGAAATCGCACAATTTGGAATTAAACCAACAAATGATGCCATTATAACCTGCAAATATTTGTTTGCTGTAAACAACGCTGTAATTCCGCCAGATGCCATTGTTAGAGAGTAACCCAAAACACAGTTAATTAACAATATAAATAAAAAGATATTAAAAGTGTGTTTTAGTGGGTGAATTAACAAGTTTTGTACTTGTGATTGAATTTTGTTATGACAACAGCCTGTTTCGTCTATTTCAATTTTTTCGGGAGCTTTTTTTAATTCAGGTTTTATAATCAGGTCAATCAGATGTCCAACAACAATTGCAATACCTACCTTTATTGCAATTACGGGCAAAATCACTGGGAATTTGTCCGGATACATTAACAACACCGGAATTGCCTCATCACTTGTCGCTAAATAAACAGCTATTAAGGTTCCAAGTGTAATGAAACGCTCTACATAAAGCATCGTTGCAATTACGGAAAAACCGCATTGAGGAATTGATGCCAACAATGCGCCTATTATTGCACCATATTTTGCTGAATATCTTGAAAAATGTTCAATTCTTTCTGAAAAATAATTCTCAAAGATCTCAATAAAAACAAATATTACAAATAAAAATGGAATTAAAATAATACTTTCTGCTGTCGGTTCTAAAAAAACTTCCGGCAAATGTAAGCATTTCAAGCCATTTTCAATAAGTTCTACACTAGCTTCATTAAAATTAGTTATACTATTTAAAACTTCAATAAACATTTCATAAAAATTATATCACTAAAACCTATTGCAATATAAAATTTTAACATTTATAATTTAACTATGAAGATTGCAAAATATATGCTTTTGATATTATTATCAATGGTTTGTTTCTCACAAACCGTTTTTGCAGGCGATGTTTCAGGCGATGTTATCTCTAATTTGAATTCAGAAATAACACATGCTCAAACCATTTTTGACACAGAAAAAGAATCGCATACCTTCATTGTTACAAATTCAACAAGCGAATTATCTCAAATAACCCAACGAAAAAAAGTTGATTTTGGCAACTCAAATTTATTTACCGCAAACAACATATCATATATAAAAGAACTAAAAGCATTAACTTTTAGTTCTTCAGCCGGTGAAAAAATCGCTATAAAGCGTCTGTTTTTAAGCGAATATTCACCACACGCCCCTTAATTTTTGCAAACTAAAATAACAACCAATTTCGACAAAGAATCTATCTTTGCCTATTTTTAGTATTACAAAATTAAGGAGAATAAAAATGACAGAACAAAATAATAACAACAATGCTCAACACCACTACAACGAATCTCACGGTACAGGCGTTATTAGCTCTATGCTATTTCTTATAATCATGGGTGTTGCAATGTTTTTCCTTGCAAAATTCATGGGTATGTAATTTTTTCTTAAATCGACGACAAGCGGTTTTTGCCTTGCAAAAACCGCTTTTTTTAATCAAAATTATACAAAAAGGGTTTAAATCTTAATAAAAATATTGTACAATATAAGTATGGTTAAAACTGCATCTAAAAAGCTTGGGTATCACTACTGCTCGGTTGATACTTTCATGCAAATTATTGAAAACAAAACTCTTTGGCTATCTCATTCACGCACGATGAATGACAAGTTGGAATGCGTTTACATTCTGGATATTTTAAAACAGGTTATAAAAGATGTTAATTTTCAAGATGATTCTAAAAAAAGTATATTAGACGAAATCGAAAAATCTTGTAAAAATAACGTTGATTATCCCTACATCATAAGCCTTTCTAAAAACAAAGACTTACTAAGTCAATGGCGCGCCTACGGAGATAACGGAAAAGGCGTTGCAATCGGATTGGACCTTTCTAAAATTCCGCACAAAGACTTGCTTGGTAACGGCAATACAGATTCAAACATTATCATTGACGAGGTTTGCTACAAAACAAAAACAATTTACTCAATCCTAAAAAAAATGTTAGAAACGATTCCATATCTGACTGACAAATACATTGAGCGTAAACCTATCATTGAATATATTTGTCAATTCATAAAAATTCTATCTGCATTTACAAAAAATAGTACTTTTTCAGAAGAAAAAGAGTACAGAATCTGCTATTTTCCATGCTACAGGTACTTATTAAAAAATCTCTACAAGGAAAATGTTGAAATAGAACAACATTTAGACCTAAAATTCAGAACCAAAAACTCTGAAATTATTTCGTATTTTGAATATAATTTCTCCGATGATGTCGTGTCTGAAATCATTTTGGGACCTACAACAAGAGTCAACAAAAATCAATTAACTCTGTTTTTAAGCCAGTATCTTCCTAAAATTAAAATAAAAAATAGAATTATTGATTCAAAAATTCCATTAACTTATTAAAAAAAGAGGCGCAGCCGGAACGGCTGC
>URRM01000040.1 GCA_900550295.1 uncultured bacterium | reverse complement strand
TGTTTTGCGCCCTTCTTATTTTTATCGTAATTATTATTAACAATATGGTTCATGTAATGTTTTATCTGCTATAATGGCATGGGGAATAGTGTGTATAAAGTGAGTGTACATGCCAACTAATCAGCAAATCAATTTAAAAGATTATCAAGGACTAATTGAAACTGTTTGTAAAGTCGAGGCTCAAAAAATGGCTTCTACTTTGCATTTGCTTGATTTTATGGAGATGATGAACATTGCAACTCAAACTTTGTACATTTTGTTCAAACAAAAAAGTCCTGAATCTTATAACAATTCATACCTTTCAACAGCAATAAAATGGGCAATTAGAAACGAAGTTCGCCGTCGTTATAAATGGTACTCAATGAAACAAAAACGTGAAATTATGAGTCCGGATGATGTTAGAGAGGCTATGTACAAAACTATTTTGTCAGTTGAAGAAATGGCTGAAGCTGAAAATCCGACTATTATTCGTTCTCACGACAAGAGTCCGGAAGAGTCTTTAGAATTTTATCAACTTAAACATAAAATTGAAGCGCTGTTGGATACACTCCCTGAAAGAGAGAAGGAATTTATTGAACAAAAATTCTTTAAGGATAAAAAATTACGTGAAATGTCTGAAGAATATCAAATCTCACCTTCAAGAGTTTCAAGAATTATTCAATCCGGTTTGAATAGAATTAAAAAAGAATTAGCAAAACAGGAGATGTTATAGTGACAACTATATTTGAAAAAAGTAATAATATAAACGGTATCAGCTTTTTTGAAGATGAAGAAAAAGTTGATTTTATTGATGAAAAATTCTTGAGAAAAGGCGATTTAGATTTGCCTCAAACCTCAGAATTAGAAGTTTTACGTCATTACAAAAAACTTTCAGATAAAAACTTTTGCATTGAAAAGGGCTTTTATCCTTTAGGTTCTTGTACAATGAAATACAACCCAAAAGTTAATGAAATGTTGGCAAATTTGGACGGATTTTTAAATCTTCATCCTGCTTTGGAAGATGAAGATGTTCAAGGTGCATTAAAATTGATGTATAATTTGCAAGAAGCTTTAAAAACAATTACAGGTATGCAAGCCGTAAGTTTGCAACCTGCAGCAGGTGCTCACGGTGAATTTTCCGGAATGATGGTAATAAAACGCTATTTTGAAATGAATGGCGAATTTAGAAAAAAAGTTATCATTCCTGATTCAGCACATGGTACAAACCCAGCAAGTGCACATATGGCAGGTTTTGAAGTTGTACAAGTTAAATCAAACGACAAAGGTCAAGTTGATTTAGATGCTCTTAGAGAGTTGTTAGATAAAGATGTTGCTGCAATTATGATGACAAATCCTAACACTCTTGGTATTTTTGAAGAACACGTTTTAGAAATTTCTAAAATAATGCACGAAAACGGTTCTTTATTGTATTACGACGGAGCTAACTTTAATGCAATTATGGGATATACAAATCCATTCTTGATGGGATTTGATGTAGTTCACTTGAATCTTCATAAAACCTTCTCAACACCTCACGGTGGTGGTGGACCGGGGGCTGGTCCTATTGCCGTTGTTGACAAATTAAAGGATTATTTACCAACTCCGATAATTACGTTTGACGGAGAAAAATACCATAGAAATTATAATTTAGCTCATTCTATCGGCGCAGTAAAAGGTTATTTTGGTAACTTTGGCGTATTAGTCAGAGCTTATGCTTATATTTTGATGATGGGTAAAGAATTGAAACGTGCAAGCGGTGATGCTGTATTAAACGCTAATTACGTGAAAGAAAAGCTAAAAGGTGCTTTCGATTTACCTTATGATGTACCTTGTATGCACGAATTTGTTTTGTCAGGCGAAAGACAAAAAGAAAAAGGTATTTCAACATTAAATATGGCAAAAAGATTAATGGATAGCGAAGTTCATCCACCGACAATCTATTTTCCATTAATTGTTCACGAAGCTATGATGATTGAGCCGACTGAAACAGAAACTAAACAAAGACTTGACGAATTCATTGCCACTATGCTACAAATAGCTAAAGAGGTTGATGAAAATCCACAAATCATATTGAGCGCACCAAACAATGCGCCTATTAAAAAAGTAGATGAAACACTGGCTGCAAGAAAGCCGGACTTAAATTTTAGATTGGATAAAGATAATGAGTAAACAAAATAAAAAAGTAAAAGTTGCATTCCCTCATATGGGTACTATTTCAATTGCTTGGTCGGTTGCACTAAGAAAATTTGGTGTTGAAGCTTATGTTCCTCCATATACAAGCAAAAAAACTTTGTCTTTAGGGGTTAAAAATTCTCCGGAAGCTGTTTGTTTGCCTTACAAATTAATCTTAGGTAACTTTATTGAAGCTATTGAAGGCGGTACAGATTATGTTGCAATGCTTACATCTCCTGGGTGTTGTCGTTTAGGCGTTTATGGGTTAAATATTCAAAGCGCATTGGCAGATTTAGGATATGAAGCAAAATATCTTGAATTATCTTTATATGACGGAATTAAAGGTTTATTCAAATTCTTCCACGATTTGTTAGGAAGAGATGATTGGTTTGCTGCTGCAAAAGCTTCTGTTATGATGATTAGAATGGTTTTTGCTTTAGACGATTTAGAAACTCTTTTAGCTTATTACAGAGCAAGAGAAGTTAAAGTCGGAGAGGCAGAATGTCATTATAACAAATGTTTGAATATGTACAAAGAAGTTAAACACTTTGGTGATATTAACAAAATCAGAAAAGCAGTTAAAAAAGAAATGGCTAAGACTGAAATTGATAAAAAACGTGAAATTTTGAATGTAGATATTACAGGCGAAATTTATCTTGTTGGTGATCCATTCTCAAATCAATATATTGAAAGAGAATTGGGTAAAATGGGTGTACAAACAAGACGTAGTTTGACAGTTAGCAGTTTCTTAAAGGATGCTATTATTCCAAAAATGTTTAGAAACGGTGAAACTCACTTGCAACGTGCAAACAGAATGGCTAAACCATACTTAATGAGAGATATTGGTGGTGATGCTTTGGAATGTGTTTCTGACGTTGCTTACGCTGATGCAAAACACAAAGACGGTATTATTCACGTAAGTCCGTTTACTTGTATGCCGGAAATTATGTCACAAAATATTTTCCCTGCAATGAGAGAAGATCATAATATTCCAATCTTAACGCTTGTTATGGATGAACAATCAGGTAAAGCCGGTTATATTACACGTCTTGAAGCGTTTGTAGATTTAATGCGTCGTAAAAAAAGAAAAGCAGTTATTGAAAATAAAAAAGTAGTTGAAAAAGTCTAGTTCTTTATTTTTAGAGGTGAATTATGTTAAAAGTTTTTAGAGATGCCTTCAAAATCTCTTTTGACAATTTAATATTGTTTAATCCACCATTAGTGTTTATGATGCTGGTGTTGCTATACTTTGGTATGGCTGAAAAATATATGGAGAATACTTTTTCTCTTATACTTACAGCTGTTGTGATTTTGGTTGCAACAAGCATTTTTATGGCGGGCTGGTTCTATATGATTATGTGTGCAATTTTTAATTTCAAAAATAAAATTGTATACGAAAAATCTTCCGATACGTTCACATTACTAAAACAATTTATCGTCGGCTTGGGGGATTATTTTAAACCTTGTTTATTATTTTCAATATTAACCGCATTATTGTTTAGCATTGTTTTGGTTATTTCATACTATATTTCGTTAGGTCTATTCGGTTCGTCAGGTATTTTTATTGCTGAATTTCTGAAAGACTTTTCTTCTTTTGCTGCATTTCAAGCATTTTTAGAAGATTTGACAATTAACCAAATCCGTATTGTTTATGGCTGGTCGGCTATTTTTACAATAACTATGTTTTTATATTCGTTATTGACTTTGTTTTGGCCAGCAGAAATTTTTTACAACAAAAAAAATGTTTTTAAAGCTTTAAAATCATCAGTGCTAATTTTGTTCAAAAAGCCTCAAATTATTGGTTTATTTTTATTAATTATCATCTTAAACAATATTTTGATGATGTTGAACATTTTATCTTTGATGAATCCGTTCGCATTACTATTTATGACTTTAGTTTATGTGTATTTTATAGTTTATATTTTTGTATTATTATTCTTATATTATGAACAAAAAATCCAAAGTAATAGCAATAGCAGCACCGACAGCAACTGGTAAGAGTAAATTTGCTGTTGAATTGGCTCATAAATATGACGGAGAAGTTGTTTCTGCCGATTCAAGACTTGTTTATAAAGGGTTTGAAGTTGCAGTTGCAAAGCCTACATTGGAAGAAAGAGAAGGAATTCCTCACCACGTTATTGACGTTGTTGAGCCTGAAATAAATTACACTGTTGCAAATTTTTATGACGATGCAACAAAAGCTATCAATGATATTTTAAGTAGAGGTAAATTGCCGATTATTGCTGGCGGAACAGGTTTATATTTTAGAATTTTGTTAGAAGGTTTTGATTTGCCAAGAGTTGAGCCTAATCCTGAATTAAGGGAAGAACTTTCAGCATTGGAGTTAACTGAATTGGTTGAAATTTTACGAAATTTAGATGCAAAGACTTTGGAAAATATGATTACTCCTGAAAAAAGGAAGGTTGTAAGAGCCATTGAAGTTTGCAAAGGATTGGGACAACCTATGTCGGAGGTTGCTTGTCAAAAAGAAGTTCCTTATGAGGTTAAGTGGATTGGAATTAATATGCCTCGTGAAGAAATTTATGACAGGGTTAACAAGCGTGTAGATATTATGTTGAAAAATGGCTTGATTGATGAAACAAAAGCTTTGCTTGCAAAACATGGGCGAATTCCAAACTTCGTTAAAACGATAGGTTATCAAGAAATTTTGCAATACTTAGACGGAGAAATTGATTTAGATAGAGCTATTGAGCTTATAAAACAACATTCAAGAAATTATGCAAAACGTCAACTTACTTGGTTTAGGCGTAATAAGGCATTAGGAATTGATTAGAACATTCTTTAGTAACCAAAAGGCGATTTTGATTTTATCAAAATCGCCTTTTTTATTCCTTTTATATTTTGAAACAGATTAAGCTTCAACAGGAGCTTCTTCTGCCGGTGCTTCTGCAGCAGCTGCTTCAGCTTCAGCTTGTTTTTTTGCTTCTTCTTCAGCTTGTTTCTTAGCCAAAGCTTTTTTAGATAATTTAACTGTTTCAGGTTTTTTGTAGTTTAATGAACCGTCATCGTTGCAGTTTTTAATTAAGTATGCAACAGTTTCAGTTGGTTGAGCGCCTTTAGATACCCAGTTTAAAGCTTCTTGTTTATTCAATACCATAACTTTAGTTTTTGGGTTGTAGTGTCCTAATTCTTGGATAGGAGCGCCTTCACGTTTTGATGTTGAGTTTGTAACTACGATTCTGTAAGCTGGATTCTTTTTGCAGCCTAATCTTTTTAATCTGATTTTTAACATTTTGTTTTTTGTCCTTCTTAATTTTCTACTCGTAAGTGTCTAGCCGCTTGACTCTTACTGAAATGAGTTTTAAGAGGAATAACTCATTTCATACTTTTATATAACCACAAAAATAAAATACAAGCAAGATTATTAACGAAAGTTACAGTCTGTTAACGATTTGCCCCTTTTTTTATTATTGCTAAGATATTATTATGGCAAAGATTTTATTGGTTTCAGATAATAACGACAAAATTAAATATTATGACGAGATTTTAACAAGATTTTCTCACGATTTTATGTTTGCGACTGACAATCAAATGTTTTTAGATGCGATTGAGGTTGAAGTTGCTAATATCATTATTCTTGATGCCTCTTCAAAATCTATAGATTTGCCTCGATTGTACAGAATAATTAACTCAATAAAAGATAATGTAATTACAATCGTTCTATTAAAAGACGATAAAATTCCGCCGGAATTATTGAACATTTCAGATGCTTTCTTAACCGAACCTGTTGCGGACAACATTTTATTGTCGACTATAAACGTTAATTTAAGAAGAAAAGAGTCTTTGGTTCGATTGGCAACATCTAACCAAAATCTTTCAAAAAGTTTGTATCAATTAGATGTACTTTATAATTTGGGTTCACAACTTTCTGCAACATTGGATAAGGAAAAACTTATTAACATTATGCTTGAAGGTTTGGATAAAGCGCTTGGTTTTTCTGTTGCTTGTGTGTTAACTTTCAAGTCTAACAATGAACCTTTATTGATTATCAATTCAATTAATCAGATTTCGGATAGGTTATTAGAAGCTTTAAAACTTAGAGCAGTATTGAATTATAAGTCATTATTTGAAAATAAAGAAATGCCGTTTGAGTTGAATATCGATGATTTAAAAACAATCAAATACGCAAAAAATCCTATAGATGACTACGATTTTTCTGTATTGCGTTATGACACAATGTTTGCCCAAATTAATTTGAGTGATAATTTCTTTGGCTTTGTTGAAATTTATAGAGAAAATTCATTTACAAATGAAGATGCACAATGTTTCCATACGATTGCTCAACAGGTTTCTATGCCGTTGAAAAACTCTTCATATGTACAAGAAATTCAAGAAAAAAATGCCAAATTGCATTATTTGGAACATATGAAATCTGAAATGATTTCACTGGTTTCACATGAATTAAGAACTCCGATTACGCCATTAAAAACATCATTGCAGATTATTTCAAGCGGTAGAGCAGGTGAAGTTACACCAAATATGGCTAAGTTTTTGACAATGGCGAACAAGAATATAGAAAGTTTTTCAAAAATTATTAACGACTTACTTGATATGTCTAAAATTGAAGCCGGTAAAATGGATTACAAGTTTACCTCTACAAATGTTGAAAAACTTATTGAATTTGTTAAGCTTCAACAAACAAATGTTGCGGAATCTAAGGGGTTGAATTTAACAACTCATTTTGATGATAGATTTGTTACTGTTTTTGCGGATTCTTCAAGATTACAACAGGTTTTGAATAACTTATTATCAAATGCAATCAAGTTTACCAATGCAGGTGGCACAATTGATATCAGTACAAAAGTGATTGATGCGAGTGAAATTAGAACACCTGAATGTTTTGCTGAAGAGGTTAAGAACTTAGAGGGCAAATATCTTCAAGTTTGTGTATCTGATGACGGTATAGGTATTGAAAAAGAAAATTTGCCTAAAATTTTTGACCAATTCCAACAGGTAGAAAGTTCTCTATCAAGAGAGGTTGGCGGAACAGGCTTAGGTTTACCGATTGTAAGAAAAATGTTAGATGCCCACAACGGTGCTATTTGGGCTGAAAGTGCTGTTAATGAAGGTTCTAAATTCTATTTTGTACTTCCTGTTTCAACAGACAAATCTAATTTCTGGATTTTACATAAACAGTTAATTCAACAAGCAAAAGTTAATAAGACAAAATTTGTTACACTTTCAATAAGTGCAGAAGGCGATGTTATCGAAAACTTATTAAAAGAAGATAACTTAATAAACAGAACATATCTTAACAATTCGGTTATTGTTAATGAAGATGGCAAAACTACACTAACAATGGTAATTCCGGACGCTACGGCATGTGTAGTTGATTTCTTAAAACGTAAGATTGATACCGTAGTGCTTAACGATAAAGCCCGATACGGTAAATGTGATATAATGTATTCATATACTACTTATCCAAAGGAGAAAGATTAATGAAAAAAATATTACTTGTAGATGATGAACAAGATATTGTAGAAACATTAAAATTCGTTCTTGAATCGGAAGGTTATACTTGTTTCTGCGCATATAATGGTGAAGATGGTCTTAAATTAGCAAAAGAAATTATACCTGATTTAATGGTATTGGATGTGATGATGCCTAAAATCAACGGTTTCAAAATTAGCCGTTTATTAAAGTATGATGCTAAATATAAAAATATTCCAATTATTATGTTGACAGCTCGTTCTCAAGATTCAGATAAACAAATCGGTGAAGAAACAGGTGCTGATGTTTATATTACAAAACCTTTCGACCTTGATGAGGTTGTTTCAACAGTAGCAAAATTATTGAAAGAAAAAGAAAATAACTAATTATGATGATGATGAACGAAGCGGTTACAAATAAAACCTTAGAAAAGATTAAATATGACCTTGTAAGAGAAGGTTTAGTTGAGTATGAAGTAATTGAAAAGGCTCAAGAGTTAGCAACTGCGCAAAATATTAGTATTGGGCAAGCTCTAATTAATTTGAACATTTTGTCTGAAGAAACTCTTTTAAAGTTTATGGAATCTAAATTGCATATTCCAAACGTAAACTTGGAAGATTACACTTTGGATAAAAACTGTTTGCAATACATTAATATTGTGGATGCAAGAAAATATAAAATTATTCCGCTATTCAAAATTGAAGATGTTTTAACTGTTGCAATGGCTGATCCTTGGGACTTATTTGCAATCGATAAAATTATGGAGAAAGCTGAATGCTCTATTGATCCGGTTATTTCATCTGAAGCAAGTATATTAAAGAAAATTGATGAATATTATAAAACTCCAAATACCGTTGGTGAAATTTATACGGAAGCTCAAGATTCAGGTTATGACTGGCATGAAGAATTACATAATGATGATTTGTCAGACGAACATATTCAAAAAATTATTCGTGCAATATTAAAACAAGCTATTTTGGAAGATAAACACGAAGTTTATTTTGCATACAGTGACAGAGGTTTAGATATTACATTTAAGCAAAAAGGTACAGTATTTGAAAAAGGATTTATCCCTTCTGTTCTGGCTGCATCTTTTGTTTCAAAATTGAAAGTTTTATCTAACTTAGATCCTGCAGTAAGTGAAATTCCTCAACTTGGTAAATTGTGTTTTAAGGTTGATGAAATGACTTTGGTAGCAAGTATTTCATCTTTCCCAACTGTTATGGGTGAAAGAATTGCTCTTAAGATTTACAAGCCTCCAAAATCTATAAAAACAATTATAAAAGACGAAGCTAAAGTTCAATTTATTAAAAATTCACTTGAAAATCCCGGTATCGTACTTGTTTGCGGGGCACCATTATCAGGAAAAACTCACGTAATATATTCTTTATTAAATGAAATTTCAGACTCAAAGAAAAATATTATGACAATTGAATCCATCACAAAATATGATTTACCAAAAATTAATCAGTGTGAATTGAACGAAGGTGTCGGATTTAACCTTGATAAAGCCTTGAGGTTTATTGAATTCCAATCTCCGGATATCATTTACTTTGAAGGTATGATGTCTAAGTTTGATTATCTATCTAGTTTGGTATTCAATAACAAGACTGTTATTACAGAATTTATGGCTGAAAATATGTCAGATTTACGTGAAAAAATGGCATATTCAGAAGTTGAAACCTTCAAATCGCTGGTATCTTGTCTGATATTTATTCACTCAAAAGATAGTGTAGAAGTGTTTGACAAGAATACTATTCAAAAGTATTTAGCGTAATTTGAAATAAATTTTGTAAGGCGCAAGCGAAGCTTGCGCCTTACTTTTTGATTTAATTAATCTTCTAAAAAACTATGAAATAAATGTGTTTTATCATTGCTCCTTAATTTATTTATTGCCAAATCTTCCAGTTGCCTAATTCGCTCTTTTGAAAATCCTAATATTTTACCCAATACCTCCAGTGTTTTTGGTCGTGTACCTTCAAGCCCAAAACGGTGAATTAATATTTTTCGTTCTCTATCATCAAGATGTCGCATCAAAAGTGACATACAATCTGCAAGATTTGCGCTTTGTGCCTGCTCCTCAGGTGCCTTATAGCTATAATCTGCAATATAATCTTGAATATTCAAATCATCAGTTACAGGTGTGTCAAGACTTATTGGCTCTTTTATGATTGCTTTTTTTATACTCTGTACTCTTTTAATGCTTATTTCCATCCTTTCAGCTATTTCTTTTTCGTTTGGTTCTCTGTTTAATTCAAAAGTTAAATCTAAGACCGCCTTTTTATATTTCCTTATTTTATCTGTCATATGAACGGGAATTCTGATTGAACGAGAACTATTTGAGATTGCCCGTATGATTGTCTGCTTAATCCACCAAGTTGCATAGGTTGAGAACTTAAAAGCTTTTGTGTAATCAAATTTTTCAGCAGCTCTAATTAATCCGATTGAACCTTCTTGAACCAAATCCATAAATAATACGCCTTGACCAACGTACCTTTTTGCAATACTGATTACAAGTCTCAAATTAGCTTGTACCAATTTTTTCTTTGCGCGTAATGCATCTTGAGGTGAACCCTCTTTAATGTTCTTTCCTAAAAATAATTCATCTTTTGTGCTTAATAATTTTGTTTTACCAATATCTTTCAAATACATTTGCAAAACATCGTCTTCTTTGGCTATACAACTAAATGTTTTAGGCTCTTCGTCTAAGTTTTCATCTTCTGCATTATCCCTAAAATCAAATTCATCCCACTTTTCGTCAATTAATTCAGCACTGCAGCTCTTTAAATTACTCATACTCAAAAATCCTTATTCTTCCACCTACAATTTTTTAGACGTAACATCTTAAAATTTGTTTCTTGTTTCAAAGGTTCAAGAATTAATAATGGAGGGGCTTTAAGTACTTAAAAGGCACGGCGGAATTTCGTTCCGCCGTGCCTTTTCTTCTTTTATTTAATTCTATCTGTCATAACGAGGTGGAGGTGGTTTTACTTCGTTGATTTGAGCAAGAATGCTTGATGGGAAGGTGTTTATGTACCAATTCATTCTATCCACAGCATCATTATAAAAAACAAGTTTTTCGTTTTGAGCGTTTTCTAATGTTTCTAACTCTCTTAGACGAGATTGAAGCCCCATATTTGTTTTTAGGTCTTTATATCTGTTTACAGCTTGAACAATTAATGCTACTTGTGCATCAAAACTTTTTTGTAAGGAGTAACGCATTTCAACATTATCAATACGAGGTTTTAACTTGTTAAGTTCATATCGAATTGCATAAGCTTCATTTACAAGATTTTGATCGTTGTCCATAAATTCTTTTGCATAGCCCAAAATATCAAGAATAACAATGTTCTTTTTTATTATAATTGCATCAACGCCGGCCAAACCTCTAAGTAGGTTATCTTTGTATTTATCCAAGTCTAAAGCTAATTTTATTACATAAATTATGTACAATAAAATACCAACAAGAATTATCCATAATGCTGTCATAAAATTATTCTCCTGCAAGATAAATAGTTATGTCACTACTTGTACAGTAAGTTCTGTCCGGATTGTAAACAAATTGCATTTTGTTTAATTGTGGAGCTTTTCTTTTTATTGATGTGAAAAATTCGTTTGAAACAGAAGGTTCGTGTGCAATAAATTGAGAGTGAGGCAAACTTGCAGGACCAAAACAGTTTACATTGTAACCCATTTCCTCAATTGTTGCTTTAACTGCATCTGCTGTTGCTTTGTTACTTCTTGTGTATTTTATTCCGATATTGTATGCTTCATTTGCCGGTGAAACTCTGTCACGGTAAATCATTCTGTTTACCATTTCTTGTGTTTTTTCAGGATCTAAAATCCAATAACTGATATAACCGTGTTTATTTGGAGCACCGGGAAGTGTTGCAAATTCGATTTTGTTTATATCAAATCCCTTTGACATCGCTGCATATTGAGAGATTTCATAGAATGACATATCTGTCTTAACGTATGTTGCAATAACGTTTAAAATATCAGGTATTTTTGCGATTGTTTGTGGAGTTTGTAATTTTTCCAATAAACCTTTTAAGAACCATTGTTGACGTTGAGTTCTTCCGATATCACCCAAACCATCGTGTCTAAAACGTAAGTAACCAACTGCATTTTGACCGTTTAAAATGTTCAAACCTTTTGATAAGTTTACGTGTAAATTGCCGGCATAATCGTGGTAATACATATTCTTTTCAACGTAAATCGGAATTCCGCCGATTGCATCAACAATCCTTCTTACAGCTTCATCGTGAACTAAGATGTAGTGGTCAATTTTTACGCCCAAAGTTCTTTCAATAGTCGCTTTTGTCATTTCAATACCGCCGATTGCGTGAGCAGAATTTATTTTTTGAATTCCGTAATCTCCCGGAAGGTATACTTTACTGTCACGAGGAATCGAAATTGCGTTTATTGATTTAGTTTTTGGATCAATATTTAATAAAATAATTGTGTCTGTTCTTGCGCCAATCCAAGGGCTTGTAGGCGAGCTGTTTGCATCAACACCGCATAACAAAATGTTTTGACGTCTTTGCGCAAAATGCATTGCAAAGTTTACGTGTTGTTTATTTTTAACATCCAGTGGCAAACTCAACAACATTTTTGTAACAAATGAGTCTTCACCAAAGGTTTCAGTAATAATTTCTCTATTTTCTTGTGCAATTAAAAGAACCAAAATTATGGCACAGAACACAATTACAATACCAAATAATGTTCTTGCAAAGCCTGAAGTATCTTCTTTTTCTGCTTTTAAATGCTTTAAAAATAAGCTATATTCTTCGTTTAAATCTTTTTCTTCTTGTTCTAATTTTTGATCTATATTTGATTTTGACATTATATTTTCACTTTTCTAATACTCATATCCAGTTTATAAGAATATTATATATTTAACAGAACTCTAAAATCAATTAATGTTAACTAGAATTAAGTAAATTTTACTTAACCTCTTTTTGATAAGCCCAAGCTGAATGATTGTGAATACTTTCCATAGCTTCACATTCAACTTCAAATTCTTTAACTGTTTTGTTTTTTCTTAAATCTAAAACTACGTCACGCAAGATATCTTCGACAAATTTAGGGTTTTCGTAAGCTTTTTCAGTTACAAATTTTTCATCTTCACGTTTTAATAGTGGGTAAATTGCGCTTGAAGAGTAACTTTCAATCATCTCAATTAAATCTTCAATCCAAATATGTTCGTTTCTACCGTAAGAAACTTTTACACTTATAATGGCCCTTTGGTTGTGTGCTCCATATGCTGAAATTTCTTTAGAGCAGGGACATAGCGTTGTAACCGGAACTTTTACACCTAAAATAAACTTGTAATGTTCATTAGGTGTGTTAAAATATTCTAAAATGCTGTTAAATGAGCATTCGTAGCTCATTGTTGAGGTTAAACCTGAAACCGGCGCAAATTTATTAATAAAATATTTGAAGGCTAATTCCAACTCTCCGCTTTTAGCCTCAAGTTTTTCTACAATTGCAGACAAACAACCTTTTAGGTCAGAGCCGAGCATGTCTTTGTTTTGCCATTCTGTAAGCACTTCTACAAAGCGTGACATATGTGTTCCTTTGTAATGTTTTGGAAGTGACACCGTAACACGTGCTTTTGCGCTAACAACTTGGTTTGTGCTATTTTTACGTCGAATATTTAGTGGAATTTCAAAGTCTTTTATTCCAACTTTTTGAATATCGATTCCTCTTGAATCGTATTCTTTTTGAATATCTTTCATTATTGCTATTCTTTAATAAGCTCCATACCGCCGTCGTTGTTTTCAAGGGCAGTTAAAAGTTTTAATGCAGCTTCTTTTTGAGTTTTTTTAGGAGCAACCCTTAATAATTCAATTGCTTTCATAACGATTGGATCGTTATCATACCAACGTTTACCTTTTCCGTGGTATTCAGACATAATGTCGTAAACTTTTTCAATAACATCTGCAGCAACTTGTTCTTGCATCTGAATAATGAATTCTGCAGCTGCATCTCTTTTATCCCCAGGGGCTAATCTTAGTAATTCTAATGCCTCTTTTAAAACTGGGTCTTTATCATACCAACGGCGTTGTTGTGGTTTGTTTGCTTCCATTTTTATCTTAAAAATTTTTCCTTTATCTATCTATATATATACCACAAAACTTTAAATTAATCACAAAAAATTAAAAAATAGAATTTTTTTGTTATAATTGAGTTACAAAGAAAGGGATAAATATTATGAATATTTTATTAGTAAATGGACCTAATTTGAACTTGTTGGGAACAAGAGAACCTGATAAATACGGCTCTGAAACATTAGAAGAGATTGAAAAACATCTTCAAGCCGAAGCTCATAAACATGACATTCAATTAGACTGTTGTCAATCAAACATTGAAGGTGAAATAGTTGATTTTATTCAAAAGGCAAACGGAATTTATGACGGCATAATCCTTAATGCAGGTGGTTACACTCATACAAGTGTTGCTATCAGAGATGCGATTTCAGCCGTTGAATTACCTGTTGTAGAAGTACATTTGTCAAATATTAATGCAAGAGAAGAATTTAGAAAGCACTCAATGATTGCACCTGTGTGTATCGGTCAAATCTCAGGCTTAGGCTCATTCTCATATGACTTGGGCTTGTTAGCGTTGTTAAATTATTTGAAATAAAATACCTTAGAGGAAAACATTTACTTTTATGTCATCCCACTCTGCCGAGCAAAATAATCCAGCGAATTGTTTTGCGAGA
>URRM01000039.1 GCA_900550295.1 uncultured bacterium | reverse complement strand
AATTTTTATATAAATTAGAGGGTATGTATGGACATTTACAACAAAAAAAGAATACTTATTGTTGATGATGACGAAGAAATTAGAGAACTTCTAGAATTTGATATAGCCCAAAGCGGTTATATTGTAGATACGGCAAAAGACGGTTTAGAGGGCTTAAACAAAGCACTTAACAACACTTATGACCTTATTCTTTTAGACGTAATGATGCCTAAGATGAACGGTTTTGACGTTTGCAAAAATATTCGCCAAGCAAAACTTGCAATTCCAATTCTAATGCTTACAGCAAAAGGTACAATTGAAGACAAAACTGACGGATTTGACAATGGTGCTGACGATTATTTGGTTAAACCTTTCGATATTCAAGAAGTTTTACTTAGAATAAGAGTTTTGTTACGCAGAAATCAAGTAGTAGAGGAAAATCCTCTATCAAATGAAGTTTTAAATGTTGGAGATATCCAAATATTCCCTGACACTTTAGAATGTACAATTGTTAATAAACGAGTAAAATTAACACCTACAGAATTTGAAATTTTATACAGCTTAATGCAACACTTCAACAATGCTGTAACTCTTGCAACTTTATTAGATGAAGTTTGGGGATATGATAGCAACGAGGATGTTAGAATGTTGAGAGTTCACGTTGGCGGACTTAGAAACAAAATTGAAGAAAACGTTAAAACACCAAAATACCTACATACGGTAACAAATGTTGGTTATAAATTAACTCCATTTGCAGAAGAATAATGAATAAGAACACACTACGAAAATTAAATAAAATTAGGAAATTAATTCAACCGAAACGATTAAAAATCGCAGAACAAATATTAATCGTATTGTTTATCGCTGTATTAATTCCGATGATTGTTAGCGGTATCGTTATTAACAATATTAATAAACACGCAATGAGAAGACAACTTACAGAATCTGCAGAACTTGTTGCAAATGTTGTATCAAACGAGGTTGATATTTTTGCAAGAACAGCCACTAACGAACTTGAACAAATTAGTATCGCATTAAATTATTTTCCGACACAAGATGCTAAAAAGGCTTATATACAAACTATTCAAAATACTTTTGCAAGCTATGATGATTTAAAACTTATATCAAAAGAAGAACAAGCGGAAAGACTTGATGTTGAAAACAAAGCAAATAACAAGTTCACTATTATCGTACCAACAAAAGATAAACAATTCTTGGTGGCAACATTTAGAAATGAAGATTTAAACAAACACCTTTTTAAATCCTTGGAAGACAACGCAAGACAAATATATGTACTTGACTCAACAGGTAAATTAATTGCCTCTCACAACTTTTCAGAAGACATTTACAAACAATCTGTAGATTTAATTCCGGATAAAATTACAGATAATAGAGCAATGATTTATGGTAATTTGAAAGACCAGCCTCTTGCTTATATACATAAAACATCACCAGATGTTATGATTTTGGTAAATACAACCGAAAAAATCACACGTAATACTATTAACGATAGCAGAATTAAACTTTTAATGGCTGTATTTGCTTCTGCATTAAGTATCTTTATTGTTGTCGGCTTGTACATCTATTTTATGTACATTAACATTCGCCAATTATTTAAAGGTATTATGGCAATGTCAAAAGGTAGTTACGAAAGACGTATTCGATTGTTAAAGAGTATTTTTACACCGTACGAAATCGTATTTTTAACTTCAGAATTCAACAAAATGGCATCTGAAATTCATAAATCATACTTACAGCTAAAAGAACAAAATGTTAAGTTAGAACAGCTTAATGAATTTCGTTCAAACCTTATTGATACAGTGAGTCACGAACTTAGAACTCCATTAACAAGTATTCAAGGCTACACTTCCAGATTACTAAGAACAGACATTGTCATTGACGAAGAAACCAAAATAAAATCTCTACGAACAATAAAACGCCAATCTGAACGATTAAAACGACTTATTGAAGATTTATTGGTAATTCCTGATATCGAACGAGCTAGAATCAGAGTTTCATTAGAACCGGTTTGGATTTCGGACTCTGTCGCCTCATCAATTACATTAGTAAAAAATACTCAAGAAAAAGAAATTCGAAACGAAATGCCTGATGATTTTCCATTAGTAATTGCCGATAAGGATAGAGCTGAACAAGTTATTGTAAACCTTGTCGAAAATGCCGTTAAATATTCAAAAGAAGACACTCCTATTATTATTTCAGGCTCTTACAATAATGAAGAAGCAACCATTACGGTATCTAATCAATGCGACAAGATTCCGGAAGAAAAACTTAAAAGTTTGTTCGGAAAATTTATAAGAATTGATGACAAAACAACAAGAACAACAAGAGGTACAGGATTAGGACTATTTATCGTAAAAGGTCTTGTCGAAGCTATGAACGGACAAATTAAAATTTCATCCACTGATGAAATTGGATTTAAAGTAGACGTAACATTCAAATTATTTAAGTCAAACCAATAAAAGGTAAACTATGAAATTTATGCAGGATGCAATAGAAGTTGCACTACAAACACCAAACGAAATTCCGGTAGGTGCAGTTATCGTTAAAAACAACGAAATTATAGCATTTGCACACAATCAAAAAGAAAACCTACATGATGTAACAGCTCATGCAGAAATTTTAGCACTAAAAATGGCACAAGAAGGTTTAAGACGTTGGCGACTTGATGATTGTGATATGTATGTAACTCTTGAACCTTGTCCGATGTGTGCTTCTGCAATAATTCAATCTCGTATTAAAAATTTATACTTCGGTTCTTACGACAAACAATATGGCGCTCTCGGTTCAGCCATAGATTTAAGAACAATACATAAATCAAAAATGAAGGTTTATGGCGGTATATATGAACAAGATTGCGATAACATATTAAACAGTTTTTTTGAAAGGCTAAGATGATAACAAAAGAAGAATTAGATAACCTCGTTGATCAATACGAAAATACTGAATTTATAAAAGATGATCCTATAAAATTTCCTCACAAATTTCAAAATAAAGACGATATTGTAATTGCAGGATTTTTGGCATCTTGCATTGCATATGGAAACAGAAAAGTTATCCTAAAAAAAGTTGAAGAACTTCTAAATTTAATGGATAACAAACCTTATGATTTTATTTTAAATTTTGAGCCTAAAATGCTTGGTGACTACAATTACAGATTTACTAAAGAACACGATTTTGCAAACTTTTTCAAAAAATTAAATAATTTATACAAAAACAAAAAATCTATAAGATATCTTTTTGAAAAGAATTACAACGGTGATACCGTTCAAATGCTACAAGCCGTATGTAATTATTTTTATAGTGATTGTGACTTAACTCAAGGTTATTGCCACTTAGTTCCAAATCCGCAAAAAGGAGGAACGCTAAAACGTTTAAATATGTTTTTAAGATGGATGGTTAGAAAACCGCCTGTAGATTTAGCACTTTGGGATTTCATTCCAACTTCAGAACTTGTAATACCTTTTGATACTCATGTCGCAAGAATTTCCAGAGAAATGAAACTCTTAACACGAAATTCAAATGATTACAAAGCTGTTTTAGAACTAACTAATAACCTTAAAAAATTTGATTGCAACGATCCTACAAAATATGATTTTGCATTATTCGGTTACGGAATAACTCACCCAACACGTTAGAAGAAAAGTAAAAAAAACACTCATTACTGAGTGTGTGTTTTCTGCATCCTAATGGTCTCTTTTTTAGTGTTTATTATTTAGGAGTTTATATTTGTTTCTTAAGGGTAAATGTAATGCCATTTAGTGTTTAATCTACACTTTTAAAGCACAATTTAATTATTGCACGTAAATATTGTAATGTCAACCTTTATATTTTATTATTTTTAATTGATTTCCTATAACAAGCATTATTAGTGTTATTTTAACACTTTACAAAAGTTAATATTATACTGTCTTTTATTTTTGTTAACTCTTTGCCTTATGTTTAAAGACTGATATAATAGTAATATGAAGATTTTAGGTATAGATCCAGGAATGGCAATAGTAGGTTATAGTATCGTCGATTTTGACGGTAACAATATTAATTTGCTTAATTCCGGCTCTATTCAAACAGAAAAAGAGAAATCAGATGCATCTAGGCTTTATGAAATATTTCAAGATATTTCTCAAATAATTGAAAAATACAATCCTGACATTGCATCAATGGAGAAACTTTTTTATTTTAAAAATCAAACAACAATTATGCCCGTTGCAGAAGCTCGTGGAGTTATACTTATGGCATTGGAAAAATATGGGGTAAAAACCTATGAATACACTCCGATGGAGGTAAAACAAGTTCTTACGGGTTTCGGCAGAGCAAGTAAAAAAGAAGTTGAACAAATGGTAAAAATTGCTCTTGGGCGTGATGACTTACCAAAATTAGATGATACAATAGATTCAATAGCTATTGCAATTTGCCATACAAGAAATTGCAGAGATTTGATAACAAAATAAAGGAAATAATTATGATTAATGAACTATTATTAAAACAAATTGCTATTCTTAGTGCCATTGCAGGTGGTGCATTAGGATTTTTATCACTTATACCTTTTATTAATATTTTTTCAATAACGATATTGGTAATATGCTTAGCACCTGTAATTTTGGTATACATGAAACGTGAAAATTTAATTGGAATTTTTGATATGCGAGAAGGAGCCATTATTGGTGGTGTAATAGGTTTTGTATCTTTTGTTGCTGCCTCTGTTATTTATACCCCAATTAACTTATTGCTAGGTTTTATCCTTGGGGAGTATTGCAATCACACTTCTTCTTTAAATACTTTTTCAATAGCTTTGGTAGCTTTATAGTTTTAATTTTATTAATTTTCTTTGTTGCTCTATTAAGCGCATTAATGAATGCTTTTGCCGGTTTAGCTACTTCATATGTATATGAATTATTGACAGGCTTAAAGAAAGAAAGCAACGAAAGCATAGATTTTGAAATCAAATAGGTAAACAGATGACATTCCACTCAAAAATAAGAACTATAGAATGGGTTAATGGAATATCAAGAATAATTGACCAAACCGTAATCCCATATGAATATAATTATGTCGATATAAAAACAGGCGATGAAATGTATACTGCAATCAAAGATATGATTGTCAGAGGTGCACCTGCTATTGGAATTGCCGGAGCTCACGGAGTTGTTTTGTACGCTCAAGAACTATCAAAAGAAAACTTATCTCGTGAAGAATTCAAATCAAAATTAATTGAGAAATCTGATTACTTGGCATCATCAAGACCAACAGCAGTAAATTTAACTTGGGCTGTAGAACAACAAAAAGCTCTCGTAAAAAAATCAACATCTGATATAAATGATTTAATAAAAGAATTAACTGATAATGCAGTAAAACTAGAATTAGAAGATATAGAAATAAACAAAAAAATGGGTGACTATGGTTCAACTGTCGTACCAAAAGGAGCAACCATTTTAACTCACTGTAACGCAGGAGCATTAGCTACTGTAGCTTATGGTACTGCTCTAGGTGTTGTTCGTTCAGCCTTCGCAAAGGATCCGACAATTAAAGTCTTTGCAGATGAAACAAGACCTCGCCAACAAGGTGCTAGACTTACAACATTTGAACTTGCAATGGATGGCATACCTGTAACGTTAATTACAGACGGAATGAGCGGTTATTTTATGAATAAAGGTATGATTGATATGGTTTGTGTCGGAGCGGATAGAATTGCCTCAAATGGAGATACTGCGAACAAAATTGGAACCTACAACGTTGCCATAGTTGCAAAATACCACAATGTACCATTTTACATTGCAGCACCTTTATCAACAATTGACACTAGCATTCAATCAGGAAAATATATTCCTATTGAAGAACGCTCTCACGAAGAAGTAACACACATAAACGGTAAAGTCATATGCCCTGAAAAAGTGAACGTTATAAACCCTGCGTTTGACGTAACACCTAACGAATTAATCTCAGGAATTATAACAGAAGTCGGCATTTTAAGACCTCCATACAAAGATTCAATAAAAAAAGCGTTCGAAGAATATAATTATCGTAAATAATACAATAAAAAGATTTATTACAACTCTGACATGTTTCTTAATTTAAGGTTTCAAGCCTACATGCTTAGGGTATATATATAATGTACTAACAAAAGGAGTTGCACTTGAACGTTACAGACATGGCTAAAATTAGCTTATTTCCTGCAGAATTGGAAGCACTAAAGGCTGTATTTAATGCGACACAAGATGTTAGTGATGCCATAATGGCGGCAGAAGCGACAGGCGACATAGAGGACACGGTCGAAATTAGCGATATTGCGCAAAAACTCTTTTCCTTAGAAGTTTAAATTTTTATAGATCGAAATGTCACTAGCGACTACATACTTGGGGATATAATCCACCCCAAGGTCTTCTGCTATCTGTTTTATCGCCATTGAACCAGAGATTATAACTATCTTTGTTTTATAATATTGCTTTAAAAGTTTAATTTGTTCAACAAACCATTCACCCGCAAATTTCGGAGCAAAATCACTTTCCATAGACAAGTCTGTTATTATTAAGTCATAAGGATTTTCTACATAATTATAAACCCAATCATAACCTTCTCTTGCTGTATATGCTCTGTCAATTTCCAACTCTTCACCATAAATTTGAGCCAGATTTTGACAGTGATAATTATTCCAACTTTGTGAGTCATCAACAACTAGAGCATGTTTCATTAAGTTAACCTCAAAACTTCGTAAATATTCATTTTCTTTTCTTTTCCACGAATTTTAACTTCTGAAATTTTAATTACATCTGCTATACCTCTTACATACTGGTATGTAAAAGAGCTAATCAAAAATTGAGTTTTATAAACCTTATTATAACTTTCGATACGGCTGGCTAAGTTAACCATATCACCGATAACTGTATATTCTAAACGTTTTTCAGAACCTATATTTCCGACGAATGCTTCTCCGGTATTAATGCCGACACCGATTTCAATTTTAGGTTTACCTTCTTCTAACCATTTTTGTTGAAGTTCTTGAACTTTTTTAAGCATTGCATCAGCACATTTTACCGCATTTACTGCGTGATCTTTGTCTTGAATTGGTTCACCAAAAATCGCCATAATTGCATCACCGATAAACTTGTTGATTACGCCATTATAGCTACTGATGATAGGTTCTAATGCAGTAAAGTATTCATTCAAAATAACGGAAATTTCATCCGGTTCTAATTTTTCACTCATAGAAGTAAAACCACGAATATCAGCAAACAAAACAGTTACATTGGCTTTTTTACCACCTAATTTAACGTTATCAATATTATTTACAACGTTTTGCATAATATCTTGAGAGATATATTTACCCATTGCATCTTTAATTTTTTCTTTATTTCTTGCTTCCACAATGAATTTGCGAGAATAACCAAAAATCATTGTTACTAATTGAAGAGCAATTGGCGTAATAACAGGAACTGCAAAATTCAATTTGTATGCCAAAATCGCCATAAATATGTAACCAATAATCATTGCTGATAAAATTAACAAACCTTGCAAAAGAGAGAAGTTACTTACAACAATAAAAGTAGCAATAATCATGAAAACAGTAAGTACAAAATCTTGTCCTTCTGAAATTGAACGCATTGGTTGATTGTGGATTAAATTATCCAAACTTGTAGCCTGAATATCAACCCCGGGGTGCTTAGCCTGCATTGGAGTAGCAAATGTATCTTCAGAAAGACCTGCAGCTTTTGCATTAGCGCCTACAAATACAATCTTATTATCAAAAGCTTTTGGATCAATTTTAGGTTTTCTGCCAGCCTTAATATCATCCATAGAATCAATAATATCAATAGCTGAATAAGTTTTATGCGTATAATCTGAATTTTTATAATTCTTATAGAAATGCAAATAATTAAATATTTGTCCGTAACGTTTATGTATTGGCAATTTAAAAACATCTTCACCCTCAATTAATAAAATTGAATCTGTCAAGGTCATACTTTTCACCTTGTTCAAATATATATACATTCTTAAGGCTAAAGAAGGATAGTATTGCCCTTTATAATAAACTAATTGCGGCATATCTTTAATACAGTTATCTACTTGATTTGGCAGAACCCAAACCGAGCCGTTTTTTTCTAAAGATTTGAAATATCCTTCAGGATACATTGACAAACTTCTAAAGATTTCAAATTTTGGAGCTTTCGTTTTAACTTCAAGAGGAATGCTGTATTTTTCTTGAAATTTTTTATCATAAACCTTACCGATATTTTCATCGGCATACTTACCATTCATCGGTCTAAAGCCACCAATAAAATTATCAATATTTTTTACGGTATCAAAAAATTGTTTATCTTTTATTGGGTTATCATTTGTTGTTAAAACCGCATCAAACCCTATCATTTTAGCACTTGTATAATTACCTAAATAATTAAAAATCTTTGCATATTTTTCTCTGCTCCAAGGCCAACGATGACGAGAAATTGAATTTTCATCAATTACAACCAAAACAATCCCGTCTGAACCCTTATTATATGCAACAAAGTTTTTCACCATAAAGTTATAAACTCTTGGCTCAAAGAATTGTCCGAAGATAATATATGCAACAAACATAAATACGACAAATACTGCAAATATAACTAAAGTTTTTAGCTTTTTCATTAAATTTTTCCTTACTACTATTAGATTATTATTTATTTCATGATATAATAAAGTCAAAAAAAAGGATACGTTATGAAGAAAAATGTAATGGAATTAATTTCGGATGAAAAAATCTATCCGATTGTAAGAAACAAAGATGCTCAAAAGGCTATTGATATTGCGCACGCATTAATTGAAGGTGGTATCAAGGTTATGGAAATTACCGTTGAAAACCCTTCTTTATATTCTGCAATCAATGAAATTTCAAAAGATGCAGTAGTTTGCGCAGGTGGTATTATTACTCAACAACAAGCAGAACAAGCTCTAACAAGTGGTGCTAGTTTATTTTCATCTCCAATTTACCAAATGAATATGGTAAAAATATCAAAAAATAGACAAATGCCATTTATTGCAGGTGCTTCAACTCCAAACGAAGCTTATGATGCTTGGAAATCAAGAATTCCACTTATTAAAATTTTTCCTGTAACAGCACTTGGGGGCGTTCAATATATTGAAGATATCTTACGTCCAATGCCATTTTTAAACTTAATGCCAATGGGACACATTCAATTATCTGAAGTTATGGACTACATCAAAGTTGGCGCAAAAGCTGTCGGTGTTGGTAGAAACTTCTATGAAGGTTTATCTAACGCAGAAATTACAAACTGCGCAAAGGATATTTTGAATAAAATCAAAGGTTAATTATGGAAAAAGTTGACCTTATTACAATGGGTGAAGCCGTTATTGAATTATCTAGCGATAAAGATTTCAAAGATACAACGACTTTTGATAAATTCTATGGTGGCGATGCGATTGTTACAGCAATTACGGCATCTCGTTTTGGTGTGAACACAGGGTATATTACTTGTGTTGGAGATGATCCGTTCAAAGATTTCTTCCTTAATGAATGGAAAAAAGAAAATCTAAATATAGATTTTGTAAGAACGGTACCTGAACAAAATGCAATTGCACTTATTTCTCGTCACGACGGTAAACCTAAGGAATTGGCTCTATACAGAAAAAAAACAGCTGCGCAAAAACTTGCTTTGGTTGATATTAACGAGGAATATATTAAAAACGCAAAATACTTTTATGCAACAGGCATAACTCAATCTCTTTCTATATCAGCAAAAGAAACAGTAAAACGTACTTATGAAATAGCAAAATCAAACAATGTGCTTACTGCGTACGATCCAAACTATAAAAAAACTGTAACAACACAGGAAGCCGCTATAGAATGCTTCAACGAGGTTATTTCTAATGTTGATATTCTATTTTTAAGCGGAACAAATGACATTCCGGTATTTTTTGAAACAAAATCTATAGACAATGTAATTAAGTATTGTTGGGATTTAGGAGTTCAAATTGTTGTGGTAAAATCAACAGAAAATTCCGGCTATTACACAGGATTCAACGGAGAAATTGTATTTAATGAATACTTTGCAAAATCAATTGTTGATACAACCTGCTCCGGAGATGCATTTAATGGTGCTTTTATCAGTGCACTAAACAAAGGTAAATCACCATTTGAAGCTACAAAATTAGGTACAATTGTAAGTGGATTACAAGCTCAAAAAATTGGAGCTATAAAATCAATTCCTACAGTAGAAGAAGTAAAAGAAATCACACACAAGGTAGAATAAAATGAGCAAAAAAGTAGTTATATCAGGATATTATGGAGCTGATAACTTTGGAGATGAATCTATTTTAGAGGTTCTTATCCAAAGATTAAAAAAGGATGAAGCAGATATTACAGTTTTATCAACAAACCCTGAAAAAACAGCAAAAACACATGGCGTAAATTCTGTCCATAGTTTTAAGTTGGGCAAAGTCATGAATGCTTTATCTAAATGCGACATTTTGGTTTCCGGTGGAGGAAGTCTATTACAAGATGCAACCAGCCTAAAAAGTTTGTTCTATTACCTTTGGGTAATTTTTATGGCTCAATTTTATAAAAAACAGGTTCTGATTTTTGCACAAGGAATTGGACCAATTAACAACAAAGTTGGTGAATTTTTCACTAAAAAACTACTAAAAAATTGTCGTTGGATTAGTGTTCGTGATGATAAAAGTTTATTCTTGTTAAGAGGTTGGGGATTAAAACCAGAACTTGTTTGCGATCCTTTATACGATTTAGAAGTTACGGGTTCAACACCATCAAATAGAGTCGGAATTCAACTTAGAAGTTTCAAATCTTTGACGGAAAAACTTTTAATAACTCTTGCAAACCGTGTAGCAATTGAGTTTGCAGATAAAGAGATTGAAATTTATTCATTCCAAGATAGCTTAGATTTAGAAGTTTGCCAACATTTTGAACAATTACTACTTTCTGTAAATCCAAACTTAAAAACAACAGTAATTTCAGGCAAAACTCCAAAAGAAATTATAAAACTTATAGCAAGCCTTGAATATATGATAGCAATGCGTTTTCACGCTATTCTAATTGCTTTAAAATATGGAATAAAAACTTTGGCAATCAATTACGACTACAAAATAGAAGCAATTTGTAATGATGCCAAAATTCCTGCTCTGTCAATGCTTGCAAATGAAGATTATGGCTATATGTTCTCTAGACTAAAACAATTAGACCACAGAGCAATACTTGACTACGTAAACAACAAACACTTCAATTGGGAACTGTTTGATTTACTTGTTAAGTAATTTATTGATAAAACTTTTTACGGCATTAACAATCTTCAATAATGGTGGAACGTCACCGTAATAGGCATCTTCTGCAGCTTTTACAGAAAAAGAATATGTATCTTTTGATTCTTTAAAGATACTTTTTTCAAGTTCTTCTTCGTGTTCTTTTTCTTTGCGCTTTTCCTGTTCGAAATAGCCTAAATTACCGGCACCGCCATCAGTAGTTTTGGTCGTCTTTATGCTTGGTGGGGTATAATCATTTAAAGGATTTACATCAAAACTCATGGGAATATCCTCCATACTAAAGATATTCCCATGTTAACAATTTTTTAATCAGATTTTATCCTGCATAAATATTAAAATTATTGTTCTTTATTTTCAATACTTTCTTCAGGAGCTTTAAAATCTTTAAAATAAGTCATTAATGCACTAAATATGAAAGTTACTGCAATGAACCCCCAACCGGCAATCATCAAATTTGACAAAGGATAGCCACCATATGGAGTTTTAATATTTATGTATAAATAACTTACTGTAATTATTGCAAATACTGTTGGACAAAGAAATTTGATACAGAAAATCCATGATTTTCCATACTTAAATTTGCAACCTTCGTTAACTATTTCTAATACCTTATCCGCACCATAGAACCAACCTAAAGCAACAGTTTCAATTAAACCAATCATAATTAGGTTAAAATCATTCATGAAGTGATCAACGATATCTACCCAATACAAGCCAGCATCAGTAACATAAAGCATTGCAATCATGCAACCTACAATTGAGAAAAACAAAGTTGTTTTTGCTTTTGACGTACCAAATTTATCTTTAAATGCAGTTGCAACGGCAAGTACGATTGAAAATACTGAACCTAAAGCTAGCAGGAACAATATAACAAAGAATATTAAAGAAAATGCTTTAACAGCCAACTCGCCCCCCGGCATTGCAGCAATTGCTGTTGGGTAAGTTACAAATGCAAACATCACACCAGAATAACTTAATTCTGAGATTGGAGTATGTGACACATAAGACAAATATCCTAGTGTACCAAAACTTGCCAAACCGGCTAAAAAACTTACCAAAGCATCAGCTAAAGCAATAATTATACTGTCAGAAGTAACAGGAGCATCTTTTTTTAGATAGCTACCATATGCAACCATAATAGAAAATAAAATACTTAAAGAGAAGAACACTTGTCCATAAGCTGCAGCCCAAACACTCGGATCTAAAAGCTTGGACCAATCCGGAACCAAGTAATAATACAATCCTTGCATTGCTCCAGGAAGTGTAATTGCTCTTACAATCATAACAATTAAAAGACCCAATGGAACTGTCACAACGTAATTTAAAACCTTAGAAACTGAATCTACACCTTTTCTGATACACAACCAAATTACGAACCAACCTAAAATTAAAGCTGTAAACATAAGCCAGTTAATGCCTACGATATCAAACATTCCACTTGATACATGCAATGAATCTTTCATAAAAATATCAGTGGCATTTTTATGCATCCAAGGTGAAGTAAATGCTAAATATACATAATATATAACCCAAGCTAATACAACCGAGTAATAAGAGGTTATACAAGAAGCCGTTCCAACACCAAGCCAACCAATCCATTCAAATTTCGGATTAAGTTTTTTTAGTGCAATTGGTGCCCCTAATTGGAATTTTTTACCAATAGAAATTTCCATAGCCAAAAGAGGAATCCCTGCAGTAACAAGAGCCACGAAATATGGAATTAAAAATGCTCCACCTCCGTTTTGATAAACAATTCCGGGGAATCTCCACATATTACCTAAGCCAACAGCAGATGCTACTGCAGCCATAATAAACGTAAATCTTGAATTCCAAGCATCTCTTTTTTCCATATTCACCTCTAATACTACTAACTATTACTATAATAGTAGCATAAATATACAACCCTCATTGACTGCTATTATTACATCTTAATATTTTTTAATATTTTTTGAATCAAAAATGAACATTTTTAATTCAAAATCGTTATACTTATGTAAAGGAAAAAACTATGAAAGAAAAATGCACAAAATACGAAAGTATATTCACTTTTAGAAGTGAACAAGAATTGGAAGAACACATCAAAAATTGTCCTGACTGTCAAGCAGAGCAAGATAAAATGGATAAAGTTTCTGATTTACTTCAAGAAGTAAAACCATACTATATACACAAACGCAAAGAGTCATTCGGTAGAATGAAAATAGCCTGCATACTTGGTTTAGGACTTTTTGTCGGCGTACTATTAGGTCACTTCGCTCAATATCTAATGCCAACAACAGCCTATAACAACAGCTCTAGCGCTGACACAACAGCATCCAGCTTCAATGAATACGGTATGCCTGTAGATAATTACGGACTTATCACGGTAAATTAATGGATATAAAAGAAATAATACGAATACATCAAAATAATATAAAAAAAGTTATCAAGATGATTACCAAAGAAGAAAATGAAGACTTAGAACAAGAGGTTTACATCAAAGTTTGGCAAAAATCCGATAACTACGCAGAACAAGGCAAACTAACAGGTTGGCTTGGAACCGTTGCTAAAAATTTTTCAAAAGATTATTTGAAATCTACAAGTAAAAAAATACAGGACAATACAATTTCAGACGAAATTCAAGAATACAACAACAAATTGAGTGGAAAGGAAAATCCGGAATCCGTATTCATTCAAAAACAAAGACAAAAAAGAATAGTAAAGGCAATTAATTCATTAAAGCCAAAATTAAAAGAAGTCGTTATGATGTACGAAATTGACGGGCTAAATTATGAATACATTGCAAAAGAACTTAATTGTCCAATTGGAACAGTTAAATCCAGACTATTCAACGCAAAGAAGGAACTTGCAATCTTACTGGAAGATTTGCTATAAAGAAAGGATATGCTATGAAAAAAACTCTAATTTTGGCAGCTATAATCACATTAACAATGACAAGTACAGCTTACGCAGGAACTGCAACAACTGCAGCAAAAGCTCAAACTCCTGCAAAAAACGGAAAAATGATGCCACCTCCACCTAAAGATTTCAGAGGCGGCAAAGATAAACATAGAGCAGAATTTGAAAAACGCTTAAATTTAACAGAAGCTCAAAAAGCTAAAATTGAAAAGAATAGAAAAGCTGATATGGCTAAGTTAAAACCAATAAAAGAACAAATTCGTGCAAAAAAAGAAGCTAAACACGAAATTATTAAAAAGTACGAAGAAACAAATCCTGATTTAATTAAATTAAAAATAGCATTAGATAATGGTGAAATAGTTGGTGTTGATGCAACAGGATATTTAAATTGTCATTTTGAAAGAGAAATTCCAAGTAATTTGATTTCAATAGACGAGGCAAGAAAAAATATTTCAACAAAAGCAGAATTGTCCAGTGAAAAGTTAGCAATAATACCAAC
>URRM01000038.1 GCA_900550295.1 uncultured bacterium | reverse complement strand
TACCTCTCACTTAGCTCGTGCCTCTACTCGGGTACGCCCTCGCATTAAACGGCAACGTTCACAATCGCAACGCAAACTCAACGTTTACGTTGACTCTTGTTTACCTCTCACTTAGCTCGTGCCTCTACTCGGGTACGCCCTCGCATTAAACGGCAACGTTCACAATCGCAACGCAAACTCAACGTTTACGTTGACTCTTGTTTACCTCTCACTTAGCTCGTGCCTCTACTCGGGTACGCCCTCGCATTAAACGGCAATGTTCACAATCGCAACGCAAACTCAACGTTTACGTTGACTCTTGTTCACCTCTCACTTCGCTCGTGCCTCTGCTCGGGCTAAAAAAAAGGGTACCGAAGTACCCTAAAAATCCAACTATCACAAATCATATTTTAAAATTTAGAATGCTCTACCAGTCCATAAATTATCTGTACCTAGTTGAGTTTGAGTTTTAGCTGAATCAACAGTTAAAGTTACAGTGCTTGGTGTGAATACGAATACCATGTCACCAACTTTTTGAGGTTGACCGCCTAATGCGCTTGCTGCACCGCAAACAAAGTCAATTGTTCTTTGTGATTGTTCTTTATCTAACAAATGTAAATTCAAAACGATAGTTTTTCTATCTTTTAAATTTTGAACAATTTGACCAGCTTCACCGAATGAACGAGGTTCAATAATCATAACTTCAGAGCCTCTCATATTTGGGTGAGCAACCACTTTTAAATCTGCTTTTTCATTTCTTTGGTTAAATGGAGATTGTTGGTAAGAAGGTGCTAATGCTAAATTGTCTTCTGTTGCGTATTCTTCTTCGCCTGCTTCATCCATCATATCTTCAAAAACGTCATCACGTTGTTCTAATCCTTGTGTTAAAAAGTCTACAATACCTTTGATTTTTTCTGTAATAGCCACTAATTCGTCCTCCAATATATTAATTACTAAATAATTTTCTACCTATACGTAACATGGTTGCACCATGTCGCGCCGCGATTTGATAGTCTTGACTCATACCCATTGATAGCTCTTTCATTTTTTCGCAGTTAAATTTTTTCACTAATTCATTTTGAGTTTGTCTCACGTCTTCAAAAAGTATATCTAATTCATTTTCTTCTAACCCAAGTGGAGCTATATTCATAAGACCTAAAATATTTAACCCTTTTAAATCTTTGATTTCAGAAAAGTTTTCAAACAAATCTTGTTTTGAAAATCCAAACTTTTGTTCTTCATTTGCATTGTTCAATTGAAGAAATACATCTTGAACTTTTCCGATTTTAACAGCTTCGTCAGAAATTGCTTGAGCTAATTTTAAAGAATCTACCGAATGAATCACATCAAATTTACAAACGACTTTGTTCACTTTATTTGTTTGTAGATGACCTATAAAATGAAATTTAGAATTTTCTTTTATTTCATCCGGTAGCGAGTTAATCTTTTCAATAGCTTCAACCGCTCTTGACTCTCCGAAGTTTCTCAATCCTGCTTGATATGCATCTAGGATTGCTTCCCTACCGAAGTACTTGGTAACTGCGACTATATTTGGTGTATAAGGTGCGATTTGCTCTTGTATTTGTGATAAAACTTGTTTAATTTTTTCAACCATAAGGTATAACCTCTACAAGAGATGTCCTTTAGGAAATGAACATAAATCTATTATAAACCCTGTTCAAGATTAGGACAACTTTTTTATTTCCTATCCTATCGTGTTTTGTCTGAAAGCATGATATACCATGGTTTCAGCATGTTTTGAGAAACTTAATATTTGTTAATAATCTTAAATTTCTCAGTTATAATTTGTGTTGGGCGTATCAAATACGCCCATTACCAACTATATTTATTATCTACCTAATTGAGATAATGTTTCTAATACTGTACTTGCAGTACTAAATACACGTGAGTTAGCATTGATTGCACGTTGAGCAATAATCATATTTGATAATTCACGAGCTAAGTCTACGTTTGATGATTCAAGACCATTTGTTACAATGTTACCTGTACCCATTTGACCTGCAATTGTAAATGTAATTTTACCAGAGTCAGGACCCGCAGACCATAAGTTATCAGCATTTGATACAAGACCTTCTTCATTTGTTACTGATGCTATTTGAAGAACCAAACCTTCTTTTGATGCTACAAGTGGATTAACTGTAACAGGAGATGTTGTATCGTTTGAAGTACCACTAATGTAAACACCTGTTGATGTTACATATTGGTATTGGAATTCATTTGCATCATCTAAGAATACTGTTAATTTATCACCATTGTCATATGTCGCTTCAATTGTACCATCTGCACCGATTGAGTAACTTTTTAATGATGTCATATTGCTTGGTGAAGTTGTTGGGTTAACATCAACTTGGTAGCTTAATGCTTTTGACATTGCAGTACCATCACCTTCTGCTTGGTTCAATTCATAGAAACTTAAACCATCAGCTAAGTTAGCTGTTGATGTATCATTAATTTTTAATGACGCTTTTGTTGTACTACCATCAAAACTCCAAATAACCTTACCTGTATTATCATTATCTTGGTTTACTCTTTTACCCCATTTAGATTCCAATTTAAAGTTTACACCCGCAGCATCTGCCTTGTCATTAATTGCCTTAACAACTTGTGTCATAAATTGGTCTGCTGTTGTTGTTTCTGAGATAATTACTTGCGGTGTTGGTGTATCACCTTGTTTACCAATTACGAATTCAATATCTGCTTCTTTTGCACCATCAGAAACTGTCATAGAAATTTTACCTGTTGTAAATGAAGAGTTATTCAATTCACTCATGATTTTTAAGTTTTGGATATTATCATCACCGGTAATTGTTCTTGTGAAGTTTTGAGGTACGTGGATACCTGCTGTTGATGATTCTTCAGATTTCAATGAAGATGCACCTAAAACTTTGTTACCAGTTAATGTAACCATGTTACCTTTTGCATCAAGAGTAAATGAACCATCACGAGTTAAATATACTGCACCACTTGGGTCCATTACTGTATAATAACCACGACCAGAGATCATTGAATCACCTGTTCTGCCTGTTGATAAATAAGAACCTGTTTCAAAGTTTCTTACAATACCTTCTAATTTAACACCTAAGCCGATTTGTTTAGGGTTTGTACCACCAGCTGTTGCTGTAGGTGCGTTACCTGCTGTTAGAGTGTTTGAGAATAATGTAGCAAAACGTGCATCAGCTGATTTGTAAGCTGTTGTATTAATGTTAGCTACATTGTTTGATACAACACTGATTGACTGTTGTGCTGAGTTCAAACCTGTCATTGATGTGAATAAAGCTTGTGACATTTTTCCTCCTCTATGTCCTTTTATGATTTTTGTTATCTTCGCTTTAGTATTCTGAAACGTATTCAGAATTTCATTTTTTGCCTCATTCCGTTGAGGACTTTCCCAAGTCTTGTAGTCTTTTCCGACTATTCTTTAATTATTAATTACTTATTGTTATTTCTAATTGATTCTACGTATCCGATAGGATAAGTTTTATCTCCGATTGTAATAACTCCTTCGCCACCGGCAAATGAAGCTTCTGAAACAGTACCTTCTACCTTTTCGTACATAACATTGCCTTTGCTATCGGTCATTGTTTTTCCATTTTCATCTACTTTTGGAACTTGTAATGTTACATCTTTACCGATTAACGATAATGTTTGTGTAATTGAAGCATTTGATGCGATTGTATCATTCATTGTACTTAATTCTTTGGCTACATCGCTAAAGCTTGAATTTAAGTTATTCATAGCTTCTAATGATGAATATTGAGCCATTTGTGCCAACCATTGTGAGTTATCAGTTGGTTCTGTCGGGTCTTGTTGTTCCATTTGCTTCAACATTAGTTTTAAAAACATGTTTGAATCAGTTACATCATTAGTACCCTTTTTTTCTTGTTTAGATTCAGCAATTGCAGTATTTGTCTGCATTGATGTAATCTGTGATGTAATACTTGACATTTACTTTTACCTACCTCTCCATTTATTTCACATACTATTATAATTTATAGCTTATTTTTCCATTTCCACCTTTGATACTTACAGTTTTTTCAATTTGCATTGTGTTGGAAATAACATCTTCCGGTTCTGTATTTTCAGCACTTATTGAATTATTATTCATAAATTCAAATTCTGAATGTTTTTCTTGGTTTGATGAATTATTTCCTCTTGAATTATCTCCGCTTGAATCTTGGCTAAACTGTCCGTCATCATTTTGGAACATGTTGTTATTGTTTTCTGAAGAACGACCAGCTTCAGTAACTTTTACATTTACGTTATTTACATTTACACCTTGAGTTTGAAGTACTGATTTTAAACCATCAAGATTTTTGTCTAAAATTTCTTTTGCTTGTGGATTTTCTGCCAACAAGTTTGCTGAAATTCCGTTTTGACCTTTAACAATTTCTACTGTAACTTTACCTAAACTTTCAGGTGTTAAACCAATTGTAATTTTTTGCAATCCGTTTTGTTTTGAAACCGCAAATTTTGCTCTAATTTGGTCTAAAATATTAACTTCTTGAGCCTCTTGAGTATTTTGTTGAGCTTGAGGTTGTTGTGCAGTTGTAGATTTATTCAAGGCTTGAGTGAAATCTACTGTTGTTTTAGCTTCTCCTGTTTGTGCTGTTGCATCATGTGACAAAATATCACGCATTAACATTTCTTGAGAAGTTTCACCAAATTGTGCACCTGCTTGATTACCGGTTTCCATACTTGTAACCTTTCCGTCCATTTCACGTAAAGATTTTGTTGTCAAACCGGCTTTTGTCATTGCTTCATTTGCTTTTTCAGTTTTCACACTATCTTGTGTTTGATTTGTTACAACTTTTACGTTGTCTTCAACTTGAATTTTAACGTTTTCAACTTTATCTTTAATGTTTGTAGCGTGTTTATCTTGGATATTTGTTTTATCAACAACTTTGTCAGCTTTTTTAGAAATAAATTCAATACCTTTTGTATCGTCTTCAATTTCCATTGTTTCATCTGATTCAACATTTGTTTTTGCAAACTTATCAGCAACTTTTTTATCGTTGTTAGAAACTTTTTCATCTTGAGTGCTTAAAGTTTCAAATATATTTTCTGCTTTTGCTGATTGAACTTCTTCTTGCAATTTGTTCAATTTATCAGTTGACACGGTATTTTCAGTTTCTTGTTTTTGATTTTCATTAACTTTGGCTTTAACCTCGTGTACAACACCGTCTTTTGTATTTTTTGCTAATTCTTCAACTGTATTTTGAACATCTTTTGTTGCTTTTAACTCGTCTTTTTCAGCTTTAACATCTTTTACTAATTGAATTTTGTCCAAATCATTGATGTTTGTTTTTTCATTAGATTTAACATCATCTTTAACGGCAAAGTCTTCTCCTTTAACGACATCTACTTTTGTTTCAACATCAGATTTCATATCTTTAACTTCAACATCGGCATTATCAACAACCTTTAAGTCATCTTTCATTTTAAGATTGTTTTCTTCTAAATTTGATAATTGAACATTTTCGCTAACTTTTGCATCAAGTTCTACATTGATTTTAGGTTCAGCTTTTGTTTCTACAGAGGTTTCAAGCTTTGTGTCTACTTTAGCTTCTGCAATAGCAACTTTGTTATCAACTTTAACATCGTTAGTATCTTCAACATTTTGAGTCTTTACTTTATACATAGCTGAAATTGCATCATCTTTTGAAACAACGCTATCTTTAACTGCATTATCTACAACTTGCATATTCACATCTGTTGTATCTTCAACAGGAGTTTCTATTGCTTTTGACAATGTTTCTAAGTTTATACCTGATTTAATTGCTTCTGTCGGCAATTCTTCATCTACAGGAACGTCTGACATTGCAAATGATTTTTCTAATTTTGAAACATCTTCTGATGTAACTTCAACATTTGATAATTGTGCATTGCTTACCATCATCATTTCTTTTACATCAACTTCATTATTTTCAACAATTTCTTCATTTATTACTAAATTAGATTCGTCATTAATAATTTCTGATTTTTTATTGTCAGCTTTTGTATCTAAAGATGTTTTTTCATCTTTTACTGAATTTTCATTGCTTACATTGTTTGAATTTTCTTCATACTTTGTAGATTCTTTATATTCAGATTTATTTTCAGCAACTGTGCTATTTGACTTGTTATTACTTGTTTCTTGTCTATTGTTTGTTTTAGATTGACTTTGAGATTTGTCATTTCTTGTACTATCTTGAGTGTAACTCTTGTTGGCATTGCTCAAAAAGTTATCAAACTTATCTGCATCAGCATAAGACGAGCTTGAATAAGATTTAGATTGACTTTGAGTCATCATTTTATCCATTGTATTTGTTGTATTAAAAGTTAAATCAAATTGTTGTGTCATTTTTACCTTTTACGCTCTTTTCAATCTGTATCTTGCTGTTGAGATGTCGTCTATTTCGTTTGCTTCCTTCATTTCTATATCTCGATAGAATTTTTGAGATTGTTTTTCTTTTAGTTTTTCCAAAACTTTTACATCTTTTAGGGCTTCATTTACGGCATCTTGCTTTACTCTTAAGGCTTTTTTTGTATTTTCTATATTTGCCTCTTGTTGCTTAATTTGCGTTTGAAGATTCACCATATAGTTTTTGAAGTTAGCTAGAGAAAATACATTCAAATCGTCTTCTAAAGACAAGCTTTCAAGTTCTTCCTTGTAGGCATCTTGTTTCGCTAAGAGCTTTCCAAGACCGTCTTGTTGCTCATTCAAGAGTTGAATAACTTGCGCCATTTCTAGTCTTTTGTCTTCTAACGTCTTTTCCCGAATGTCCAAGACCGGTTGTAATCTGAATGAATATTTTTTCAATTCTTACCTCTTTTTGCCCCGATAGATTTACACATCTATCACGGTACAAGATTACAATATTTATTTATTATTTACCATACATTGAATGGTTGATTTTTAGTAAAAAAAATAGACCAAAAGATTTATTTTTTGAAAAAACAATTAAAGTTTTAATAAAAAATCTATTTTTGCTTCTCTATCTTATAAATTGAGCTATCTAACAGCGACATATAAAGTATCAATTTATAGCAATCTTTTTTGTCAGGAGAATATATGTATACAGAATTATTCAATTTTAAAATATTCTCATATAGCACAATATAGGTGTTGTTATTTCTCTTATAATAAGCATCTAAGTACTTATATTCAGGAAAAACTTCACGACAAAAAAACCAATGTTTGTGATATTGTTTGTAAGATAGCCCCGAGCACAAAATTTTAATATCAATGTTTCCCTTTGTCAAAAAAGCACCTATAGTATCAGGCAAATAGCCAACACCGACAAGTTGTGCAGACTTTAAGTTTTCATCTTTTAAAATTCGATTCGCTATATACTCAGAATTGTTGTTATAAACCTTATTGTACATATAATCTGATGGTTGCCAAAATATAAAAATAACTGAAATTATTGACAAAACAGCGATTGGAACAAACTTTAGTTTTAAATTTTTATGCTTATTAAAAATTATCCATATTGAAACAATAAAATACATATAAATAAAGAACTTATGCCAGAAAAAGCCTCTATAAATAAAACAAAACATTATTACAAAACAAGCAGTCGAAAAGACTAACATTGTTGGAAATATTCTGTTTCTCAAATAGAATATAATTAAAAATGCAATTAAAATACAAACCACAACCAAACTAAACACATTGTTATTAAAAAATATTTCCTTACAATATGCAAAAAATGACAAAAATTGTTCACTTATAAAAAAATGAACATTTGCATTAATTGCAGACTTACTCATCAAAAAAGGAATACATAACTGAAATAAAATCAGCCAACACCCTGTTAATAGAATAACATACGGAACTATATTCTTAATTTTATTTTTAATTAGCTCATATACGAATTGAGCACCCAAAATTGTTGCAGGAAACAACGCAACAACACTCGTATTAGCTAAAGCCACCAACAAAAAAGCATATAAATTAGGCCGTTTAATTTTCTCTTGTTCAAAACTAGCCACTAAAAACAAAAACATTATCCCGATAGCATAGCAACGAGCAACAACCGGATAGTATTGCAATAGAGGAAAAGTAAATGTTATCAAAAGTTTTAGCCAAGTTTGAAACGGTGACTTAAACCATAATACAAGAATTGCGACAAACGCAAAAAACCAATTTATCAGCAACATTGAATATGGATACCCAATATTTAGCTTTGCAAAAGGCATAATGAATAAATACCAAAGGAATGTATGCCCCTCATTATTCATAAACCTTAAAACATCTATTAAATTTAGCGATTGGGCAATATTCCAAGCATGAGCTTCATCATACCAAGGTGAATGATTGAATAACAGAAAAAGAGTTATCCCACACCACAAGCCAATTATTGATAAATTTAGCCCATACTTCTTTAAAATACTCATATAAAAATTCTACCACAAAATTTCAATTCACTTTTTCCATTTTATAAAAATAATAGTTAAAGGAATCCACGTGAAATCTTTTATAAAATTTTAATTTAATAAACTCTGCGAATTTGTTTTCGTTTGGAATTATTAATTCATCGTTCATTCCATTAAATATAACTGAAGACAAAAGGAAATAGCTCTTATTTTTGTATAAAGTATCTAATCTTTTATAATTCTGTAAAAGAAATGAGCCAAATTTTTTGAACACATAAAATAAAAGTCGGTATTTAAACCGACTTTTGTTATTAGTTATTTGCTACTTGTTTTGGAAATTGAATTACGTTATCTGCAACTCTTTGAGGATATGGATAACGAGGTCTTTGTTGTTGAGGAGCAGGATTTGCTTTTCTGATTTCTGTTAAAACATCTTTAATTAATTCAGAACAAGTTCTACCTGTACCATCTTGACTCATTTCAATTTCGATTTTCTTCATCATTCTTGATTTATCTTTGAAATTAATCTTATTGTTATTTGATACATTTACGTTGTTGTTAGCAGCATCATAAATTGTTTTTGCATCGTTTGCAACTTGACCGTCAACTTTTACTACCAATTTAGAATTAAAGTTTAAATCTTTCATTGAAATATTTGCACCGGCTGCTGCTGCGTGACCGCCACCGCCAAATACAGTTGCTAAAACTTGAGCTGCATTAGTTTTTCCACCAGAGCGGAATGAAAAACTAATCATATTTTTATCAGCGATTTGAGAGAATTTATTTAATGTACCTTGTTTTTGGTTTTGAGCCATAAATACAGCAACTCTGTCTGAATCATATGTTGAACGATATGTTTCAGCTGCTTTCTCTGCATCTGTTATCGGATTTGGATTAGATTTTGTAAATTTAGGATCAGCTTTCAATGCTGCATTTACTTCTGAATTTTTGAATGAATTGTAAACATCAGTCATAGTGACATCTTTATCTTGTTTTTTAGCTTCGTTCAAGATATTTTCCATAACATCATATCTAACCTTCATAATGCCTAAGCCAATTTCAGGATACATTTCACGGCCTCGTAAAGCCATTTTTAATACCGCATCTTTTGGACCTAAGTTGTTTGTTAAAGGTTTGTTTGGTAATTCATAGAATAAGTTTTCCCTCATCCATTTCTTGTTAATATCGCCATCTAATTTATCCATTAAATAGTTAGACATACCTTCAGGATAGTAATTTGCTTTTTGAGATTGAGGCAATCTTGCTTCTGAAGGATGATAATTTGCTTGATTTTTATAACCGCAAGTATCTGTTTGAGTACCAGCAACAATACCTGCTACGAATTTTTTAGCATTTTCTGCTGAATTTTTAAACATTTCACCTAGCATACCGGCTTTGTCACAAACTGCGGTAACAATTTGAGTAGCAGCAGGAACTGAATCTACAACCAAAGCTAATTTTTCTTGAATAGCCTTGCCCATATCAAAACCCAATTTTTCTTTTGAATCAGCCCATTCTGCTTGTTTTAATGGGTGATGATCAATAAATATTGTCTTACCTGCATTTTCAAAATATTGTTTGTATGCTCTGCTTGAACGTCCTGAAGTTGGAATATCAACCATAATAACTAAATCATATTTTTTAGCTTCGCCACCATCAACTGTGTTAGGATCGAATAATTTTGATTTATCTTGCAAACGTTCAATTTCTTTGTTCAACATCTCAATTTGTTGTTTTGCTGCAGGATCTGAACTTTTTTCTAATAATTCAATATTCTTTTTAACTGAATTTACAGCTTTTGCATTGTATGGGCGTTTAATATCTTCTACACCCGGAACATGAATGAATGAATTTGGAATATCATCATCAATTGATGCATCAACGTTTCTGTCAGGATATGCACCCTTTAATGCAGAGGTCATACCTATTACACAACCAACAGCATCACCATCAGGAGAACAATGTCCTACGACTAAGATATTTTTATTTTTAGGATCTTGTAATTCTTTAACTATTGTATCTACAGCATCTTTGATTTTTCTAACTTCGCCTAAACCGTTTCTTTTACCTTCTACATCAAAGATTGTTTCTAAAACTTGTTTTGGTGAGAACTTTGGTTGATAAGGAGTAACAGAAGATGAAACTTTTGCATCTTTAGAATCCATCATTGCATTGAATTCAGCTCTTGCATTTTCTTTTACTTTATCATCCTTACCTACATATTTTAAATTTGCTTTTGCTGCAATAATAGGAAAATCAGATGTCATACCACCTGTTACGTTTGATAATTCAAATTGAAAGTTATCTTTATCTGTATTTATAACATTCATAAATTTTTCAGCAACAGGAGTTGGTACAGTACCAATTTCACCATAGTTAGGATCTTTTAAAGACAAGGTTTTTGTTAATTCATCATAAGAATAATCAAGTTTTTGACCGTCTTTCCAATCCGATTTAGCAAGTTTTACTAAATTATCGTCTGTTGCCTCCGCATGAGCACCTGACATACCTTTTTGGTGACGAGTTACACCTGCAATTTTGAATTGCACACCTGCATCAATAGGATCAGCAAATTTGCCGGTAAAAGAAACGTGAAGATTTTTACCTTGACGTTCTATACCGATTGTATTCTTTGAAAGGCTTACTACATCAGATACATTACCTAATTTAACTCTTTGATTATTTTTTACTTGTTGTAAATTAACTACATTATTGCTTGAGATTGGATTAATTCTCACCATTTGCCTCTATTTTTATAGACCTACACATAGTATTAAAGTATCCAAAACCATGTTTTTTGCTAGTTGGAGTGCAAATTTCGCCCATTTTTGTAACATTCTTAATAATTATTTTTGTAGTAAATCAACCCTCCAAAAACAGTATTCATCACTGCATTTATATTTTGAAAAATAAATTACAAAATCAGAACCTAAAACCAATGTTGAAGACATTTTAGGATTTTTTGTTTTGTTAATAAATGCATATGTCGGTTGATTCAAATAATTTTTAAAAATCTCCGGATATTTCATTGCCTGTCCTACTGCGTTTCCACGTACACAAGCATTGTTTTTAACAACATAAAGCAAATTGTAGTCATCATTTGCAAATGAACAATAGTTTTTAAACTTTAAATTATCTTTTTTTGCGTAAGGCAATAATGTGTAAATTTCAGGATTGTTATGTAATATTTGAGAAGATTTTAACTTTTCATCACTATTTATCAAGTGAATCAATTGCTTTGATACCGTATTATTAAAAACATACTGGTAATTTTTAGTTTCCATTACTGGTCTGAATAATAAGATTGAAATTATGGCAAAAATCACTAATGCAAGTGTTCTAAGCTTTGATTTAACCGATTTTAACACTTCAACCAGCCACAATGCGATTATCAAATAAATATAAAAGAAATATGAATGCCAAAAATTAGCTCCATAACGAGCAAATACGAGGTAAAACAACATTGTGTATATCGTAATTAAAAAGAATAGAACCTTTTTTGAACTTGCGATATACCAAAACAAAGGAATAGCAAATATTACCAGTAATGCAGTATTCACAATAAAGTTGTGATAAATAAAAATATTTCTTAGCAATAAGGGTGGAGCATCAGGTGCTCGTTCTACAATTATACTATAATCTATTGTAAAAACCTGTAACCCAACAATAATAATGCCAAATAGCAATATCAACCCACTTAAAATTAGGCTTTTTTCCTCAACTTTTGGCTTTTCTTGATACCAATCGTATAAAAATAAAATACCAAATATAGTCGCACCAAACAAAGCTATAACACTTGTATTTGCGCATAAAACGAGTAATATTGAATACAAGACCGGATGGTTCAATTTATCTTTATATAAAGCAGTTAAGGCAAATAACAGTAATATACCAATAGCGTAACACCTTGCCACAACTGAATAACAAGCTAAAAACGGAAATGAAAAAGTTATCAAAAACTTTATCCAATTATTAAACGGCGCTTTCCACCACAACAGGCATACGGCCCCTAAACAGAATATCCAATTTAACAACAACATTGAATTCGGATACAAAAAATTAGTCTTTGCAAAAGGCATCAAAAGCAATGACCACAAAAACAAATGCCCCTCTGATTTTACATACCAAAACATATCTACAGGGTTTAATTGCTCCGCTATAGTCCAAGCATGAGCCTCGTCATACCAGGGAATATGGTTAAAAACACGCAATAGCGTGATTATAGCAAAAAGAAAAATAGCAATAATAGCGGTTTTATTTACTTTCATGATATTCTTTTTCCGTATTTATATTCCATAAATTTTCTCGATTTGACTGACCTTTAAGGATTTTAACCGCTTCAATTGCAGTAAGCATCGAGTGATCCATATTATTGTATCGATGTTGACCGTTTCTACCAATGCAATAAAGGTTATCAAATTTGTCCAGTTGTTCTCTTACAATATCAAACTGCTCATACGAGGCAAAATACGCCGGATACGCCTTTTTCACCTTTAATCTGGTAGAAGAAATAACCTTATTTTTGTCGACAATTCCTAATTTTACAACCTCATCAATTGAAAAATTGATAAACTCTTTGTCAGACATATTCCAATAGCTGTCACCTTCATTACAGAAGTATTCAAGGCTTATGAAGACTTTGTTTTTATCCTTTACAAGATAAGGTGACCAATTGTTCATAATCTGCATCCTGCCTACTTTTACGTCATCTTCTTGAATATAAATCCAGCAGTCTTTTGTAATTTTTTCATTTTCTTTTAGATTTATATCATCTACGTAAAGCCCAACAAGCATATAATCTCGGTATGGCAATGCTTTTGCGACATCATTAACTTGCTCCGGTTGATTTTGTAATCCGGCAACTAAATCTTTAACAGGCATTGATGAAAATACGTAATCAGCTTGATATGATTGAATTTCGCCGTTATATTCGATTTTCACGGATTTAATTGAATTTTCATCATTTTCGAACCCTAAAACCTTTGAACGATAATGAATTTCACCGCCAAGTCTGGTAATTTCATCAAGCATCAGGTTCCAAAGCTGTCCACATCCGTATTTTGGGTATAAAAACTCGTCTATTAAGGTTGTTTCTTTCTTTTTTGTCAGGTGAAATGCATTCAAAACGGCTTTAATCAAGGATAAGCCCTTAATTCTCTGTTCGCCCCATTCTTTTGAAATATCTCGAGGATGGCGCCCCCAGACCTTTTCGGTGTATTTTTCAAAAAACATCTCATACAAAACTTGCCCAAAACGGTTTATCATAAAGTCTTCCAAGGTAATTTCTACTCGTTTTTTTAAGCAAGATTTCAAATAGCTAAAACCTGCTTTAATAGTGCGTTTTAGCCCCATATTCTTAAAAGTCTTAAATGACATACTAATCGGATAATTGAACAGTTTTCGGGAGTATAAAATCTCTGAAAAGCGTTGTCTGGTCATCATTACAGCATCTTCTTCATCAGGATTTTTATCTTTTGGTAAGAATGTTTCCCATAAATCCAGTATTAATGGGCTTTTCGAGAACATTCGATGTCCGCCGATATCGATTCCATTGCCCTCAAAGAAGACTGTTCTTGAGATTCCGCCGACACAGTCCAATTCCTCTAATATAACGGGTTTCACATCATCTGTCTTTGTTAAAAGTTCATAAGCGGCTGTAAGCCCCGCAGGACCTGCACCAATTATTAATGCTGTCTTTTCTCGTTTTGTCATAATTCAATTATACAATAAAAATCTATTTATTTTTTATTTTTAAGTCACCGCTCAAATCGCACGTTATTTCTGTCACTTGACGATTTCAGAAGCTATTCTTCAACTATTACAACTAATTTGCGGTCTGTGTCCGTAAAATTACAGACGTAAAAATACGTACGTATTTTTACGGACAAATCTAAACTTTAGCTAAATTTTAGCAATTTTATTTACAAGTTATATTAGTTGTTATATCCAAAGTTTTTCCATTAGGGCATTTTCCTGTTCTGTCAGCTTTCAAATAATCCATATTTCCATTTTTGATTACCCAACTTGAACAAGTTACACCTAATTTAAAACAATCATTTTTTAAATTTGTCAAATTACTGTTAGTATCTTCTTCACCATAAGGACGTATACCTCTATTTTCCAGGCTATAGGCGTTAAATACAAACAAGTCTTTGCCGTATATTCCAGGACCTTTGTTCACACCGTCTAAATCTATAAGGATATCCATTGTATGATCATCTCCGGTTGCTTCATCAGCAGATGATTCTCCAATTATTACAGCCCCATCAGGTAAAACATAATAATAACCTGGAAAAGCCAAAAACCTATCAGCGGTACCATTTAAATACTTTTGTGTTACCGGATAAGACTCATTCTTTTTCGTCATTTTAAAAAAATCACCCAAGCGATCAAAGAAAACAGATACATCATCCGGCCATTCTGCAAACGGACCATACACAGCTTCAGCTCTACCAAATGCATCGTTAAGATTTGAATATATCTTTTGAAGTTTCGCAACCTTTTCTTTGTCTGCAGTTGAAGAATTTAAGTTGGGAATAGTCAACGCTGCAACCACACCAATAATACCCATTACAATTAGGGTTTCAGCAAG
>URRM01000037.1 GCA_900550295.1 uncultured bacterium | reverse complement strand
ATGTTGCACATGCACTTCAGCCCTTTTTAGTTTATTTTTAATCTAATTTTTTACTATTTACATGATGTGTTGCCAATAAAACTCAAACTAGAAGCACATCTCATATAATCCTGATTACCGAATTTAAGCACCCATGCCAGATAAGAATTTGAATTTGGTGTATTACTAGCAACCCATCTTCCTGCATTTAATGTTCCATTATTCAACATAAAGAAATAAAATTGATCTATACCCATAGTATTTGGACCTTTTGCGGAACCATCCAAATCCATTAATACAAATAAAGAGTTAGAATTTGCGGCCTTAAATTGAGCCAATGTACGATTATTAAAAAACGCCAGTGTTGTACCGTCTTTTAGAGCTAATTTATATGCGGCATTAACTGTAGCATTTGTTGAGGAATCATTTTGCCAACATCTTGCATTGGCTCCTGTACCACAAGTATCTGTTACATCCAGATATTTTACCATTTTTGTACCAGTTGCAGTACCAATATTACTGTCCGCTATGCCATTCCAATCAATAGAATTGCCATATTTTAGAGTTGCTCTCGAAAAAGCTGTTTCCATTTCGGAATAAACCTTTGCAGCTTTTGCTACATAGAATTGTTCATCTGCGCTATCCTTCAAGTTTGGAATAGTTATTGCAGCAACTACACCAATGATACCCAGTACCATCAACACTTCTGCCATTGTGAATGCTTTTTTGAAATTATTAAACATATCTATCTTCCTCATAATTAGTTACAAGTTCTTTTTCCGCTCCAGCTTAGACCGCTAAAGCATTTGTTATAATCCTCATTACCTGTCTTTATTACCCAAGCAGTATTTGTTTCTCGATTTGAATTATTTAAAACAACACCAACGGTTTCACTTAAACCTACAGGCTCAACTCCGTTTGCACTTACATCAAATCTAAAGATATCGAATCCGTTTTGGTTTGGACCTTTTTCATATCCATTCACATCCACATAAATATTACCAAAAACGCAAGGGTAGAATTTATTACCTGATGTTGAGCAAGTTAAGTCCGGTATTGAATAAATATAAAAAGCTAATCCTGCACCACTTTTCAGTTTCAAATAATAAGCATCCGTATAAGATTGTGGCATACATGAGCCTGCGCTTTGTCCGCAATCATTGTCTACTTCCAAAAAGCTTTTTAATTTTTGAGCATATGTTAGCGAGTTAGTTTTTGTATCTTTACTTTTAAGCCAAGAGTCAGGTTCACCGTATCGTGCAACCATTGATTGGTGAGCATCTTCAAGTTCGGTATTAATTTTTCTTGTTGCTGCAACAAGCGCCTGTTCATCAACATTATCAGAAAGTTTTGGCAAAGAAATTGCTGCCACGACACCGATAATGCCCAACACCAACAATATTTCTGCCATTGTAAATGCTTTTTTGGAATTGTTTTTCAAAATATTAGTTCCTTTTCTTATTAATGAAATTGTATGACTTTTAGCTATCCATGTCAAACAAACTTAAACAATTGTAACCTTTTTGATTTTTTTCAAATTGGATATAAAATAGTATACAAATCGGAGGAAATATGAAAATTAAATTTTTAATAACTTTATTAGCATTATTATTCACTGTAAACACTGTTTCTGCGCAAATTTTGAAATCAAACGCAGTAACTAAAAGAATACCTGCAGGTACAAAATTCTCTATAAAATTGCTTGATCCAATCAGCACTAAAACAAGCAACGAAGGTGATTATTTCAGCGCAATACTTATCAACGATGAAAAAACACCGACAAATGTAATCCTTCCTGCCGGTTCAATGATTAGAGGAAGCATTCAAAAGGTTAAACCTAACAAATGTTTCTCTCGTGGTGGTGTTCTTTATGTTGATTTCGACCACATCGTGACTCCAAACGGTCGTCAATTACCATTAAACATGATTATCTCAGGCAAGGTTAATCTAAGCACTGACGGCGGTGTTTACATCAACAAAGGCTACGGTGAAGCAATTCAAAACAACTGGGACAAAACTGTTGACATCACTGTAAACTCTACAGAATTCGGTATGGACATCGGTGAAGATGTTCTATTCAGCACTGCAAGAATTATCACAGTTCCTGTTTGCGCAGTCGGTGGTGCCGTTGGCGGTGGGTTATACTTCCTTGGCGACAGCGTTGTTGACATGTTCAAAAAAGGTCAACCTGTTGAATTCAGCCAAGACGAAGTGTTGACTGTTATTCTTACTGCGCCTATCGATGTTCCTTTAAATTAATAGGTTAGATGGTTGGCACTGTTGGAAGGTTTATCAGATGTTGAATAACTACAGTTGGTATTGTCATTACGAGGAGTAAAACGGCGAAGTAATCCAAAAGGTTCTTGGATTGCCACGCTAAAGCTCGCAATGACATTATGTTTATTGCAAAACCTCTAATCAAACCCTCCAAACCTCCTCAATTCCATGACTATACTAAAGTCGTAGATTTTTTACAAAAAGTATGATTTTAATGGCGGATTTTTTCAAAATCCGCCATTTCTTGCAACCCTAAAAGTCAATAATAACAGTATTCTTCCATTTCATCTCCTCCATTTAGATGAGATATCATACTAAAGTATAAAGTTTCTTTTTCCAATGTCGTTATAAAAAGCATAAGAGGAAATAAGAAATATAAATAGATTTAAGAGAGGAATTACATTATGCCTATTAGCGTAAACACAAACATGGCGTCTTTGACTGCGCAAAATTCATTAAACACTGCTTCAAAAAAAATGAACACAGCAATGGAAAGATTATCAACTGGTTACAAAATCAATTCATCTAAAGATGATGCAGCAGGTATGGCTGTTTCAACTAAATTAGGTTACAAATTGAGCTGTTTGGCAGTTGCTAAAGATAATGGGCAAATGGGTTCTTCATTATTAAATACAACTGAAGGCGTTTATGGCGTTCTTCAATCTAACTTACAACGTGTTAGAGATTTGACTGAACAAGCTGCCAACGGTACTTATGGCTCTGACTCTATGTTAGCTATCACTTCTGAAGTTCAAGCAAGATTAGAAGAAATCAGCAGACTTGCTAACTCTACAGAATTCAACGGTCAATACTTATTAAACGGTTCTATCGACCACGCTATCAACTTACAATTAGGTATTACAAGCTCTAAAGACAGCGTTATCGAACTTCCTGAAGATTTATTCGCTAAAGCTACTACTACAGCTTTATTCACTACTAAAACTTTTGCAAATATTTCTGAATTAGTTAAAGATTCTTACAAAGATGATACTACAGCAAGAGCTTTCTTGAACGATATCGACAAAGCTATGGAAAAAGTTACTAACAGAATCACTACTACAGGTGGTATTCAACAAAGAATCATCGCAGCAACTGAATCAATCACTGTTATGTCTGACAGTATGACAAGCGCAGTTGGCTTAATCCAAGATGCTGATATCGCTGCTGAATCTACTAAATACATCAAAAACCAAATCCTACAACAAACTTCAACAGCAATGTTGTCATCAGCTAACCAAATCCCTGCTCTAGCTCTAAGCTTACTTGGTTAATGATAAACAAAAATTTATAATGTAATTCTCTTATATATATTTCCCTTAAAAATAATGTAATTCAATTTTAGCACCCACTTTTCCTCGGGTGCTTTTTTTTAGCTTATATTTACGTCTTACGTATTATTTATATGTCTTATCTTGTTTTATGTTTCGTTTGTTTTGTTTGCCATTTTTGTGCTTCATTTGTCCGCAGGGCTTCGCCCTGCGGACAAAAAAAACCTGAGAATCTCTTCTCAGGTAATAATGCCATAGTATGTACTAATTGAAAAGTCTTGTTTTTATAACTTAACTTTTAATTGAGTTAATTTATACCCCAGCCAGCCTTTCGGCTGGCTTTTTGACGTTACGATACTCGCTACCTTAACCAACGAGCTATAAACAAAGTCCATGACTTTCTTTTATATGTCCGCTTATTAATTTGCAAGTTTACAACATAACTTACTATGTTTTGTAAATCCATTCGTAAAAAACTTTATTCTCTTAAAAGTTATATGGAATTTCCCTTTCCACACTATTATGATAATCTATTTAATCTTTTTAATGAATTCTCTTTTAGTTAGAAAAATCTCATACAAAAGTATGAGATTCAGAGATTCGAGATTCTAAAACAAGTTCAGAATGATAAAAGGGTGTATTTTTTCCTTGGTTTGTTACAACGTTTAAACTTTCTTTGTTTACTCTCTTCACTCTTCGTTTAGGACTTTTATACCTTGTTCTTCAAGTTTCACGGGCATTGTTTCAAACAAAGGAATTTGTTGTTTTTCCTCTTTTGTAATCATAATTTGTCCGTCTTGAAGTTTTATTGCATTAATCCATTCTACTCTTTGGAAGGCTAAGCCCACACGGTCTGACACATATTGTTTTACAACGATTGAAGAATTTAAAAATGTAATTAAGAACAAGATAGAGATCAGCACTCGTTTTTTACCGTTAAATTGCTCGTTATACAAGAAAAACAACATTATAAACAGCGGCAAGCTCCACATTTGTGGCACAAATCTTGCCCACCAAGCCTCATGGTTACCCAAGATTGATAACATTAAAATTGCCATTATTACGAAAAACAAGCGTTTATCTTCCTTATCTTTAAATCTTAAAAACATACTTAAAATCAACGAACATAACAAAATTCCGCTAAAGAAATATCCAAAACCGCCTACACGCATATCTTCAAAGTGAAAAATGTCGTCGTTTGTTATTGTAAACGGTACTTTTAGAGTTGGTTTATCTGTATTTATCAATGGTGACAAATTTCTTGACGAACTAAACAAAGAAATAAACAGTTTTTTAAAACGGTTTGAATTCTCAAATCCTGTAGGGTAAGAGGTTGTCATATATTCTTTATTTGCATTAAGAATTGACTCTTTAACAACCGGATAAAGAGGATTATAGCCATTTATCATATTGGTGACATACGGATTTATGCCTGTTAAAAGAATTAAAACACCTACCAAAATGCTAATTTTTAACAGTTTTTTAGTGAAAAATACTATTAAAAATACCATTAGCATAATTAAAACGGTAAAAAATCCTGTAAGTTTTACATTTGCAAAGATTACGGAACTCATAACAACCATAACCAAAGCATTTCGATCTTGATTTTTTGTATAATTTATTAATGCAAACATAAGAATTAAAAACACGTAGTAAAACGCACAATCCACATAATTTGTAAGCATTTGGCATATACATACGGGGTTAAAAACAAACAAAAATGCAAAAATTCCAACTTGCCAATCGGAAAGGTTTTTATAGTTTTTTATTGAATAAAAAGCATAACAAAATACGCTCAAGGCAAGGATAAAGTTTGTTAGTTTTGTTAATTCAATTTTGCCGGTCAATGCATAAATATTTGCGCCGATAATTTCAAAGAACTTCAAAAAATGTTGACCGTATTCCATTGAAGATGGAAATTGATACGGCATTGAGTTTGCAAAAGTCGAAAGTTTTATATAAACAGGGTTCCAACCCCATTTTAACCAAATAATTGAAGCCTGATGATAAGTCGTACCGTCATACGAAAAATCTGGTATAAAGTAGCATACCGCACCAAAAATTAGAATTAAATCAAATAAAACAATCAGTTGTGCAAAAAAATTTTTGCTTGAAAATTTATCTGTTTTCACGGTTAAAAACCAAAGAGTAAAAACACTTAAAGCTGTTGATATAACCGGATAAATAGGGTTTACAGTCAAGCCAAAAAGAAAGCCTATACTATTTAAAAAAAATAGCGAAAAAAGCCCTATTAACAATGAAATCGACCAGTTATAACAAATTTTCTTCATAATTTAATTATACAAGAAAAACATATTATTTAATCTTTTTCAATAATAAAAGCAACGGAATGATTACGAGCGCAAGAATACCGCAGATTCTAAATGCCTCCATAAATCCCCAAAGGCTTGCTTGTTTAACCATTGAGCCATAAAGAGAATATTCAGCCATATATTGCGCAACGTTATATTGCGTATATTGAGCCAAAGCACCTGCAGTTGAAGTTAAACGCTCTATATAAACAGGATTTAGAGGGTTTAAGTGGTCAACCATATAAGCCTGATGGATTTGAGAAAATCTTGAAACTAAAGTTGTTGCAACTGATGTACCAACAGCACCGCCGATATTCTTTAACATATTTTGAATACCTGTTGCGTTTGTCATTTGGCTATTTTTAAGTGTCACTACAGAAAGTGCAATAATCGGAATCATTGCCAAAGTCATACCAAAACCGTAAATGTAGTTTGGTAGCCCAATATTAATTGTTGCAATATCCAAGTTTAAGAAACCAAAGAATATACCTGCAATACCGATTAAAAACAATCCAAAAGCTACTGAAACACGCTCATCAACTTTGTTTGCCAAGATACCGTAAAGAATTACACCGGTCATTGCACCGCAACCACGAGGCATAATCGCTAACCCACTATCAAATGCACTATAGCCCATCAAGGATTGTAAGAATTGAGGTAATAACATCATAGAACCCATCATTACACCCATAATAATTACTTGAATAAGTGTACCGATAGTGTAGTTTTTATCTTTAAAAACGCTCATGTCAACAAGCGGTTTTTCTTGCTTAATTTGTGACACAACAAAAGCAATAAAACAGAATGCGCTGAATGCAGTTAATTTACAAATCCAAGCGGCATTAAACCAGTCCGCATCGTTACCTTTATCAAAAATAACTTGCATTGAAATCAACCACGCAGTCAAGAACATAAAACCGATTTTGTCAAAATAAACATTCTCTTGTTTTCTTGCGTAAGGCGGATCTTCCAAAAATATTGTAGTCAAATATACGGTTAAAATCCCGATAGGAACGTTAATAAAGAAAATCCAAGGCCAAGTCCAACAGTCTGTAATCCAACCGCCAATAACAGGTCCAATGATAGGTGCAACAACAACTACCAATCCGAAGGATGCCATCGCTTTACCACGTTGGTCTTTTGGAAATCCTTCCAACAATACTGCTTGAGAAACAGGTAGCAAACCGCCACCGCCGATACCTTGCATAATTCTTGCAAAGATAATCATTTCGATTGAGTTTGCTACCCCGCATAGGAATGATGAAATAGTGAATATACATATACTCATGATGAAGAAATTTTTTCTTCCCATAAGCTTACAAAACCAGTCAACAGCAGTAATCATAATACCGCTGGCTACGATGTAACTTGTTAAAATCCAAGTAGATTCTTGACGGCTAACAGAAAATGTACCGGCCATGTGAGGTAGGGCAACATTTGCGATTGTTTCGTCCAAAACGAACATAAACGCTGCAAAAATGGTTGGAATTGCAATAATCCAAGGACCTTTGGAAGGTTTCCATTCTTCTGTATTTTCTGTTACTTCGTTAGCCATTATTTATTATTTTTAACCTTTACTTTTGGAACTACGCTCATGCCTGGAACGATATTGTATTTGTCTTGGTTAATTTCTTCGTCAAAAACAATTTTTACAGGGATTCTTTGTACGATTTTAACGAAACTACCTACAGCGTTTTCAGGTGGAAATAAACTGGCTTTTGCACCTGATGCTCTTTGAATAGAGTCTACTTTACCTTTAAAAACTTTGTTTGGATAAGCATCAATTTTGATGTCTACAGGTTGCCCTGATCTCATTAAACCAACTTGGTTTTCTTTAAAGTTTGCAACAACCCAGACATCGTTTGGAACGATTACAAATAGAGGTGTACCAACTTGAACGTATGTACCGACTTCAACTCTTTTGTTTGAAACTGTACCGTCTTGAGGTGCATAAATTTTTGTATAAGATAAGTTCAATTGAGCTTGATCTTTTGCAGCTTTTAAAGATTTAATGTCAGCATCAGCAACTTTGTTTTGAGCTTCTGACATAACATTTTCATCTGCATTTACCAATCTCGCTTGAGTTGTTTCGTATTTTGTTTGAACCATATCAAGTTGTTGCTTTGAAACAGCACCTGTTTTGTATAAGTTTTGGTATCTGTCTAAGTCGGCTTTTGCATTTTTAATTTCAATTTGTGTTGCGTTAAAATTTGCTTTGGCAACTTTTTGACTTGCTAATGCTTTTTCATAAAGTGCGGAAGCTTTATCAAGTGCAACTTTATAATCTGTATTATCAATTACAGCAACCAAATCACCTTTTTTAACTTTTTGGTTGTCTGTAACCAAAACTTGTACGATATGACCTGAAACTTTTGGTGCAACTTGGACTGTATGGTTCTCTACATAAGCATCATCAGTTGATTGAAATTGCAAGTTATAAACAATAAAACCTGTTACAACTAATGCCAAAACAAGCACTGCTGAAATTATAATTGAACGTTTTAGACTTTTGTTCAATGTTTTTTTTATTTCTTTTTCTTTGCTGTCTTCCATTATATTTTCTCCTATATATTAAATTCAACAAGTTCAGCCATTGATTTTTCCAGTTTTTCTAAAGAACCTTTTAGTTCAACCATTTTTTCTTCAGGAAATTTTTCTAATAATTTCTCCATAATTTTATTCATGATATAGAACTGTTCTTTATAGAACTTTTCGCCTGACTTTGTAATAGAAACAAGTCTTACAAGACGATTGTTTTTTGTTGTGTTAGTTCTTTTTACAAAACCTTTATCTTCTAAAGAGTTCAGAATTCTACCTGTTCTAACTCTATCTCTCAAAAGTAATTTTGCTAAATCTCTTTGGCAAATATTTGGATAATTCAAAATTAAATTAAGCGCACAAAATTCGTCATTCGTAATATCAACATTTCTAATTTCAAAGAAATTTTGCGCCAATTTCTCTGTATAAATAGCTAATTGACTTATCTTGTAAAATACTGATTGCGTAAAATCCGTATTTGGTTCCAGCATTGTTGGTTTCATATTTTCTTCCCCTTTTGTCTGTTACAAAAAAAACATGTTGCATTTGTAACAAAAATATGTTATCATATCATTATAAATTTTGTCAAGTATGTGAGGAAGTAACATGAAATTGAATAAATTATTTTCAACATTAATATTAGTAAGTTTTATAAACATGAGCATTTTGCCGGCGTTTGCCATTCAAGATACAAAGGCTCAACAAGATACAAAAGTTCTTAAAAAACAAGAGAAAATGCTTAAACACAGAGTTAAACGTAATAAAAAATATAATGATGATTACAAATACGGCTATGTTAATATGGACTTTTGGAAAAGTTTTAATGACAAAAATCTAGACAATTATATTAATTTAGCTATTAAAAACAATTATGATTTAAAAATGGCAACATTGAATGTTGACGAATACTATCAAAATGTAAAACTTCAATTTGCAAATGAACTTCCAAGCGCAACAGTGGGTTTTTCTCCTGCTTATTCAAAAATTGCAACAGTTGGCAGTGGTTTAGATTTTGATTCAAATTGGTCTTACGCAACTCCAATGTTAATTAATTATGAAGCTGATATTTTCTTAAAAAACAGAGATAAAACAAAAAGCGTTAAAAAATTATATGAAGCATCACAACTAGACGAACGCTCTGCATACATTTCTATTGCGGCTGCCGTTGGTAGCGTTTATATGAACTTAGTAACATTGGATGAAGTTATTAAATATCAAGAAAATATTGTTTCTTTAAGAAAAGAAATTTATGAAATTATGCAAGAAAGCAACAAACAAGGTCTTGTTTCAACTTCTGATACCGTAAAAGCAAACAAAGCTTACGTAAACGGCACATCAGATTTAATTAATTATAAGAAAAACAGAGAAATTTTAATGCACCAATTAGCAGTTCTAATTGGTGAAAGTCCTGAAAACGTTGCAAATTTGAAAGTTTCAAAATTGTCTGACATAAAATATTCAAAAACTATTCCAACAAGTATTTCATCAGAAATCATTACAGACAGACCTGATTACTTAAAATCAATTAAAATGCTTGAAAAAATGGGTATTGATGTAAGAGTTGCTAAAAAAGAATTTTTGCCATCAATTAACATTTCAGGTTTAGCAATGTTTTTACACGGAGTAAACAACCCTATTGACGGTATTTACGCCGTAGCTGCATCAGGTATGTTGCCGGTATTTACAGGCGGAAGCCGTATTGCAAACTTAAAACTTAAAAAAGTTCAATATGATAAAGCGTTAGAAAGTTACCACAAAACTAATTTAACAGCATTGCAAGAGGTTAATGATGCGTTGATTTCAGTTAAACGTGATAGCGAAAAATTAGACAAGCATAAAAAACAATTAGCATTAGAAAATCAAGATTTTGGCTATACACAACAACGCTACAAACAAGGTGTAATCTCAAAATTGGATATGATTCAAATGCAAGAAAACTTGCTTTCTGTAAACCAATTAGTAGCAAATACAACAGGTAACTGCTATGTTGATTACATTAGTTTGTACAAAGCTGTGGGTAGTAAGTTATAAATTTAATGAAAATGCTTGCAATTAAAACATTTTAGTGTAATAATTTAGTTACGGTCGCCTTAAGAGTAATAGTATTTTATACTTAAACCGTTGTTACACCCTTAAGTAAGTAAAAGAAAGATAAGCTCTAATAGTTTATGAGTGTTCCTGAATTCAATTTTAAATTCTTAAAAGAAAATGCTACGGCTGGTAGTTGGCGTCGTGGTTACGAATATTACACAAAAGATATGATTTTGGAATCTTATCCTGAAAAGAATTTCTACAAAGGTAAGGTTAAAGGTAGTTTCCAAGATTCATATAATACAGATTTAATTTTTAAAAAGAACAAAGTTGAAGCCCGTTGCAACTGCCCATTAAAAGAAGAATGGTGTAAACATGCCGTTGCTGTTGCTATTAAAGCCATCGATGAACATGCTTATGACGATTGGTTAGAAACAAAATACGGTATCGAGCCTGATTACAGCGATGAAGATACTTCAATGCCGGAACCTCCAAAAGGTAACTATATCTTCCACTTTAATCCAAAGAGAAAACCAAACTTCTTCTCAATCCTTGTAATGTCAAGAGCTACAGGTAAAGTTGTCAGAGCAATTGAACCAATTTTATTAGGTTTGGTAGAAGCACAAAAAAATGATTCGACTTTTGTTTTAAATCGTTCTCAATTGGTTGAAGTCGAAATCTTCAAACAAATTTTGAAAACTGCAAGACAAGACAAAAAAGCAGGATGGTATGATATTCCGATTCCTAAATTTGCTCCGATGTTTCCGCTTCTTGCCGTTGCAGACGAAGTTTTAGACGAAAAAACTAAACACAGAATTAAGTTTACTGACAAGGAATGGCGTTTAGTTTTATCTGTAAACAGCAATCCTACAGGTAACATTATGCTGGAACTTTTCTGGCGCAGACCTGACAAGGATGATATCATTCCTTTTGAAGAGGTTCGCTATTTTTCTCGTCAAATTAAGTGGGGACGTTATAAAAACGTAATTTTCCCTACAAACGTTTCAATGAATATTGTCCCTCAAAACTTATTGAAATCAACATTTACAGACTTAAAAGATGCAGAAGGCGGAAAATTCATTTATGAAGAACTTCCAAAACTTCAAGAACAAATTGACGTAGAAGTTTCAGAAACAATCAGCAAATTATTCTTAGAACAACGACCACCAAAGAACATTGTATCTTTAGGTATCGATTATGACCAGTCACTAAAAGCATCTTTGGAATTTGAATATGACGGTGTGAGAGTTCCTTTTTCAAAAACAGCGGACAAAACTCCATACGTTACAGTAAAACGTAAAGAAGACGATATGGTTTACTGGGTTAAACGTAATATTCAACACGAAATTTCAGCATATCAAATGCTTTTGGCTTGTAAATTCGTTCCAATGCAAACAAACAACTTGGCAATGGAAAAAGAAAATGCAATTGATTTTTACAACTATTACATGAACAAAGCAGGTGAAGGTTGGATTTTTGAAGAAAAAGATGATATCAGTTTCTTTAAACTTATTGAAGAACCCTTCAAAATGTGTGCAAAAATCGACTTTTCAGAAGATTCAAAAGACAGTTTTGAAATTCAATTATACGGACAAGTTGGCGAAGATATTATCAACTTTGATGAAATTTACGAAACAATTCAAAACAACGAAAAATATAGCCGTATAAGAAGTTTAGGCTTTGTTGAATATCCTGCGGAAGATATTTATGCGATGATGAGATCTTTTAACTCATTTGATGCTTACAGAAATGACGAAAACAAGTTTATGGTAAAAACTTACCGTGCAGGCTTAGTTCAAGAGTTGAAAAACAGAGGCTTTGAACTTGTATTGAGCGAAGATTTTGAAAAATTCTGGTCACAAATTACATCGTTCTCAACTGATGAAAACTTAACTTTACCAAAAGGCGTAAACGCAGAGCTTCGTGAATACCAAATGAAAGGTTTCAGCTGGTTATGGTTTATGTACAAATACGGCTTAAATGGTATTCTTGCAGATGATATGGGGCTTGGTAAAACTCTTCAAGCCTTGAGCTTAATTCAAAAAGCTAAGGAAGAAGACGGCTCAATGCCTGTATTGGTAGTATGTCCAACTTCTGTTGTATTTAACTGGGAATCAGAAATTCAAAAATTCACACCTGAATTAAGTTGTTTAAAACTTGCAGGTGTAGATAGAAAGAGCTTGTTTGACAAAATCCCTGAACACGATATTGTAATCACAAGCTATGCGTTGATTAGACGTGATATTGAAGAATTGAAAAATATTAAATTTAGATATGTCGTTTTAGATGAATCTCAAAATATTAAAAACGCAATGAGCCAAACAGCTCAAGCGGTAAAAATGTTAGATTCTGACCATAGATTGGCACTTTCAGGTACTCCAATTGAAAACAGATTGGAAGAATTATGGTCTGTATTTGATTTCTTAATGCCTGGATTTTTATTCAATATCGCAGAATTTAACTTCAGATATGTAAATCCGATTATGGAACGTCAAGATAAGACTGTCGAAAAACGTTTGAAAATGCAAATTTATCCATTCATCTTACGTCGTATGAAACGTGACGTAGCTAAGGATTTACCGGATAAAGTTGAAAATATTGCATACTGCGAAATGACTCCGGAACAAAAAGACTTCTATCTTGAAGTTTTGGATAGCACTAAAGAAGAATTATTCAAGTCTATTGAGCAAAACGGTCTTGAAAAGAGCAGAATGTCTATCTTCTCAGCCTTGTTACGCTTGCGTCAAATTTGTTGTCACCCTCGTTTATACGACAAAGATATGGTTAAAGGCGATATCCAATCAGGTAAATTTGAGCACTTGAAGGGTATGCTTGAACAAATTATTTCAGAAGGTCATAGAGTTCTATTATTCAGCCAATTTGTTGATATGCTTGATATCATTAAGGCTTGGTGCGAAAGAGCAGGAATTCCTTACGAATATTTGACAGGTAAGACAAAAGACCGTCAAGGCGCAGTTGAAAGATTTAACTCATCAACTTCAATTCCAATCTTTTTAATCAGTTTGAAAGCCGGTGGTACAGGTTTGAACTTAACAGGTGCGGATTATGTAATCCACTATGATCCATGGTGGAACCCTGCTGTTGAAGACCAAGCAACTGACCGTGCTTATCGTATTGGACAGACTAAAAAAGTATTTGTTTATAGAATTATTACTAAAAATACGGTTGAAGAAAAAATTCAAAAACTTAAATCAATCAAGAGAAACCTTGTTGATAGCGTAATTTCAGTTGATAGAAATATTACAAAATCGCTTACAATTGATGATATCAAAGAAATTTTCTCGGTTGATTAATCTTTTATGCTTCAAAACTTGTGCCGTAAGGTATAAAGCCATTTGCATTGTTGTAGCCAATCGAAATATTTAAGTCTGGAATGTTGTTCCAACCTAATTGTGCAACTTTGTTTACGTTCTGCATTGTGTATTCAAACGCAGCACCTCTGAATTCAAAAGGTACATCGTTACAATATTTTAATTTTTCTTTTAAGTATTCAGAAAGCTCAACTCCGTTAGAAGTGTAATACATTCCGTCTTCTCTTGTTTCCATTTTTGAAAGGTCAAGCCCTGTGTAATCCATAACTAGACGATATGCCTGCATTTTTGCAACAGAATTGCTATCAAGGTCTGTCATCTGATTTTTTACGTAAGACAAAAGGTTAGATGAATTATTGTTTTGCTCCAATAATGTCTTCAATTGTGTTAAATTAGCATTATTTTCTAAACCTGATAAATCAACCTCTCTAGTATATGGGTTTATTGAGATTAATAAAGTTTCATCATCGCTTAAATTAATGTTGTTATTCTTCAATAAGTTTTGCATGTTTAAACTTATTGATTTATGTTTATCAATTTGATTTTGATTTTCGTAATTATCCCAATCCTCAGGAGAATAATTTAATCTTGGATCATCTAAATTTCCACAACCGATTGTTCCGTAGCAAATTGCGTTGTAGTCATTTTTGAACATAGCATATTTTTCAGGCTCGCCCCATCTTTTTGTGTATGCAAAATCAGATGTGCCAAAGTATTTTTTACTTAAATACTCATGAACTTCTTGCTCTGTCTTACATTGAGAACGAACCGTACTTGCCCAATCTGCAAGTTTTTCGTCTAAATTTTTTCTTGAAATATTCAAATCTGAATATGGATTAGAAAAACTGTCTTTTGCTTTTAATTTATCAGAATTGTACGCATCAACCATTTGCTGATAACGGTCTTGAACTGTATCAGGTGAATAGCGGTGAGGATTGTTGTAATAGTTGTAATATCCAATTTCACTCATAAGCAAAACTCCATTTTTAAACAAGCCAAATCCTTTTGACTTTTAGTTAATATATTCTTTTTATTCCACAATACCAGAAAATCAAAACGCAAAATTTAAAATTTTTTACAATAAAAATGCACCCTTTAAAAGAGTGCAAATAGTAGATTTAAAATTGAATTAACGAATAGATTGTTATGACATGTACTCTACTAAATAAAATAAAGACACTAATTAGATTTTTCTTTTCCAAAGTACTTGTATTTGACATGTAATCCGATATCTAAAAGAAGAAATGCCATATTTAAAATGTACAAAATTATTACCAAATCTTGGCTATACAAGATTTTATGAATAATACCAAAAACATATCCTAAAAGAATTAAACTTGAAAATCTTAAACTTTTTCCGTCAGCAAATTTTGCTTTGTAAGTTTTA
>URRM01000036.1 GCA_900550295.1 uncultured bacterium | reverse complement strand
CGGTGTATTACACCGACCGCCTTTTTATTACCTAATATTAATTAACAATATAATTAAATTATAGGGTAAGTTCTCTTATCACTTCCACCAACACACGATTTACTAAGAACCAGTGGAAAGGAGGTGATAAAAATGGACAATCTTATAACAAAAATCGCCATTACTGTCATAATAGCGATTTTGCAAATTGTTATAGTTTGTTTATAGGGGACTAAGCCAAGCCTTAAGGAAACTGCCATTCTTTAGGGCTTGCCCCTATATAAATATTATTTACTATTTTGTAACCTTTGTCAAGCCTATTATTGAATTAAATCATTCTCCCCTTCAATCTCGGTTGCATGGTTGATGTCGGTTTTCAACAAATCTACTATACTCTTAGTATGAAAAAAATCTTGTATGCAATATTAGGATTAATGTTTGTTCAAATGCAAGCAAGCGCCCTAGATATTGTTTATCCGACAAAAGAATATTCTAAAATCAATTCGCCTTCAACTTTTATTGTTGGCTCTACAAAACCTAGCGATAGACTTTTTATCAACGATAGAGAAATTAAAGTTCACCAAACAGGTGCTTTTGCACAAGCTGTAAATCTTCAAAATGGAGTAAACGAATTTAAAGTTTATTCCGGTAATGTTGAAAAAACTTACAAAATCGAACGTCCTTACGCTAGTGGCGGAAGTTGGAAACCTGCTCAAATAGTTGATTTCGAATGTCCAAAGATTATGGAAATTACAAGAGATGGTGCTCCTGTAAGAACTACTTCTGTTCAATCAGGCATAAATAGACTTGCACATTATCAACGTGGAATGTTATTAAAAGTAGATGGCGAAAAAGGTGATATGTACAGAGTTGTACTTGCAAACAACCAAAAAGCATGGGTTGCAAAAAGCGATGTAAAACGCAAATTAGTAAACTATGACCGTGCATTTTTGTACGATTACCGTGAAAGAGAATCTGAAAACAACTATATTTATGAATTTGCATTGTCAAAACAAACCCCTTATTCAATTACAGAGGGTGAAAATATGACGTTGAAAATTTATAACGTAGGTGGAAATGATAATAATACTGCAACTTTCAATATAAAATTAAATCAAATGCTTATGGGCTACGATATACGCTACAAAGGTGATACGCTTGTTTTAAGCATTAAAAAAGAACCAAATTTATCAAGAAAACACCCTTTAAAAAACGTTAGAATTGTTGTTGATGCAGGACACGGCGGTAAAGAATTAGGTGCTGTCGGCTGTTGCAGAAACTACGAAAAAGACTTTAACCTTTCAATTGCAAGATATTTAGAAAAAGAACTTCGCTCAATGGGCGCAACTGTTTACATGACAAGAAGTTATGATAAATACATGTCATTAAACGATAGAGTGCGTTATACAAACGACAAAGAGGCTCAAATCTTTGTAAGTATTCACGCAAACTCTCTTCCTGACAGCATTAACCCAATGACAAGAAGAGGTTCAAGCGTTTTCTACTACTATGAGGAGGCAAAACCTTTATCTGATGCTATTATGAACTCTGTTGCAAACAAAATGCCAGTAAACAATGAAGGCGTAAAGCAAGCAAGCTTTGCCGTTGTTCGTAACACTTCTGCCGTAAGCGTTTTGGTAGAAACAGCATATGTAATTAATCCTTATGATAATGAATTACTAATGACTGATAAATTTAGACAAGACTATGCAAAAGCGGTTGCTGACGGTATTAAAGATTACGTATGGCAATCCTCACGCATAAAAATGGCATGGCTTTCCCGCAACAAAATCAAATGTGAAAAAATATCATAAAAGATTTTATGACAAAGCAGATTCTATTTGCTTGCAATAAACTCTTGCTCACATTCTAAGATTTTTTTGTCCCTATCTCTTTTAGGTTTTGCAGGAATACCGTAATACACTTTCCAAGGCAGAGTGTTTTTGTTAACCAAACTCATTGAACCAATAGAAGTGCCTTCTGCTATGTGAACCCCCGGAAGTACGGTTGAACCGGTTCCGACAACACAATGTTTGCCAAGTATAACTTGAGCTTCCTTCACATTTCTAAATTTTTCCGGAATCGTAGGATTTGTCATACCTTTTCCGATAAAATCATCAGTAAGTGCGTATATGGCACATCTTGAAGAAGTTCCGCTATAATCCTCTAATATTACGCCGGCTTGACCTCCAAATATCATACTGCCTGCAGCAATATGAATATTATTTTTTAAAGTTATGTTTCCTGATAATATACAAAAATCGTCTATTCTGACATCATTTCCGATAGAAATATTATTAGCACCATAAATAGATGCCTTGTCAGAAATTAGTACATTTTTACCTAATGATTTAAACCCTTTTTGATTTAATTCTTCCTCTTTAAGAAACATATAAACCTCAAATTTTATTAATAATTATTGTTCAAATTTTAATAAATAAAGTTTATAAATTATGATATAAACTTCATATATCATGAATTTTAATTCATAGAAAAAATGTTGTCAAGTAGATATTATATTGATATGTCATATGATTTGAAGAAATTTGGAAAGTTAATAAAAATAGAACGTGTAAGGAATGAACTTTCACAAGAAGAGCTTGCTGAAAAGGTTGGAGTTTCTACGAGAACTATTTCGCTGATAGAATCTGGCTTGCAACATCCTAAATTTTTTCTCGTAGTGAAAATTTCTGAAATTTTGAATTTTGATGTTAATATTTTGACGTAAATTAAACATATGATTTGATGTTTTGGTATAAGACTATAAGTCAATAGGGATTAAATTGCTAAGTCAAACTAGGATTAAATATCTAACCATTAAACTGTCAGATTGAGAAGTTTGCAACCTCTTTATATTAATGAAGTGGGTAAGGCTTTGTATTAGTTAAACTTGACAAATAAAATCTATAAAAATGTTGTCATGCTACTTTGCCGAGCAAAACAATCCTGTGAATTGTTTTTGGAGAGGTAGCGACTACAGATATTGCAAAACTAACGTTATTATTCAGCATCTGATAAACCTTCAGCCTGACCATTTAAACCGGTAAGATCCTGAATAAATACGTTAAAATTATTTTCACTAAACCCATGTTTCATAGATGACACATAGAGGTTTTATTTCAAATCTCTACAATTTATTTACTGCGTTTGGAGTTTTTCCGCCTTGCAACACAATTTTTATCTGTGTGGCAACGTCTTCTGCTACTCTTACTTGCGCCTCAAATGTTGTTGCGCCCAAGTGTGGAGTCATTACCAAGTTTTTTTCACAACCATAAAGCGGTGATGTTGTTATATCTTTTTCGTCACAAAATACATCTAAGGCTGCACCTGCAACATAGTCATTATCCAATGCTTCTCGCAAGTCCGCTTCGTTTACAACTCCGCCTCTTGCACAATTAACAAGTCTTACGCCTTTTTTCATCTTTGCAATTGTTTCTTTATTAATCAAGTTTACTGTTTCTTTTGTTTTTGGAACATGAATTGTAATAAAGTCTGGTTCATGCCAGAAATTTTCCAAATCATCTACCAATTTTGCGTTCAACTTTTCTACAACTTCTTTTTTTGCATATGGATCATAAACAACTATATTCATACCCATTGCTTTTGCAACTGTAGCCACGTGAGAACCGATTTTACCCAAGCCGATTACGCCCAAAGTCTTGCCTGAAATTTCAACACCTGTTAAATTCTTTTTGTCCCAATGTCCTTCATGCAATCTTTTTGATGCTTCTGGTATATGTCTTGCCATTGACATCATCATAGCAAGTGTGTGTTCTGCTGCCGCCAATGTGTTTCCGTTTGGTGAGTTTACTACAACAATACCCTTTTCTGTTGCTGCTTCAACGTCAATATTATCAACACCTACGCCGGCTCTACCTATAATTTTTAAGTGGTTAGATGTGTCTATAATTCTTTTTGTAATTCTTGATGAACTTCTTATCATCACTGCATCGTATTTATTAATATTTTCAACGTATTCATCCTCACTCATTGTAGGCAAAACGTCTACTTCTGCTATTTCAGAAAGAATTTCTCTTGCTCTGTCGTGACATTTATCTGTAATTAAAACTTTCATTTTTACTCCTTTATTAGTTTTTGTTGGGGTAATCAACCTGCATTCAAGGCTTTAATCGTTTAAGACCGTAAGACGATAAGTCAAATTATAGTTAAAATATCAATTTTATAACAAATGATTTATGTCTTGAGTGCTTAAAGTCTTATTGTCTTATTTAATATAAAAGCCTGAACTTAATTCAGGCGATTATAAATTTTTATTTGAATGGTTTTGTTTGATTTAATTTCAATCTTAAATCTCTGAATCTTGCAATATCCTCTTGAGCCTTTGCAGATTCTTTAAATACAGCCTGTGCAGATGGGTGAACCATCAATACGTAGTCCATGTGAATTTCTAAGAAATTGTATCTTCTTGGAGCTTGTGCAGAATTTCTCGGATAAATTTCTGCGTTTGTAACCGCCAAGAAACGACGTTCTCTATCATTTAACAAGTCTGTCAATTCACGATTTGTATTTGTATATTTTGATACGTGTACAGTCCCTTTAATATCATGGTCAGCTGTTAAAATGCTTACCTCTATTGGAATTGTATCTGAATTTTTACCTGCCATTTTAAATATTCTCCTTGTTAATAATATTTATATTATAACAATTTTTCGTAATTGTCTAGTTATTTCTTTTTTATTCTTACACCTTCAACCTCGTGAACCTCTTGTATAACCAAGAAAGCCTCAGGATCTATTGAGTGAATTAATTTTTTCATCTTTGTAACTTCCAAACGGTTAATTACGCAGTAAATAATAGTCTTTTCTTGTCCTGAATAACCACCTTTACCCTTTTGATAAGTTACACTGATATCCAATTCTTTTATAATCGCATCACCAATTTCTTTTGGATGTTGTGAAATAATTAATGCGGATTTTGAACTGTCCATACCTTCTTGAACAATATCAATAACCTTATAGGCAATAAAGTATGTCAAAATTGAAAGCATTGCGCTATCCCAGCCGTACAAAAATCCGGCAGCGGTATAGATAAACACGTTAAAGAACATAATAACTTCACCAACAGAAAAGCCAAATTTTTTAGCCAGTCTTATTGATAAAATTTCTGTTCCGTCAAGCGCACCTTCGTTTTTTAGGATAATACCAACTCCGGCACCTAAAATCATACCGCCAAACACTGTTGCCAAAAGGTTATCATCAGTGATATGGAAGTGAATTAAGTTAACGAAGATTGACAACATTGTAACGCCAAACAAAACATTAAATACGAACATTTTGCCCATTTTTTGCAATGCTAAAAATAAGAACGGAAGGTTCAAAATAAAGATTATCAAACCTAAGTTCCATTTTGTTATATGGCTCACCATCATTGAAATACCGATTACACCACCGTCAATAATGCTGTTTGGTAGCAAAAATGCCTCTAATGCAAACGCTGCAATCAAAGCACCCAGTGTTATAAATAACATTCTAAAAATAATTTCTTTGGCAATTTCTAACTTTGTTTTCGGTTTTGGCTGAACCTTTGGTTTTTTCGCAAATATTGACATTATTGTTTATTCTCGTGTTCGTTCTTTTTAATTGTAATCAAATTGTCTATTTTAAAAATTGTCTTTTTATTAGTTACATCAGACTCGTTCTTAATTCCTAAAATATTTTCTAAATCAAGTTTTAATGTAGCTAAATCATCATATTTTTTAAGCGCTCCGTCTAAAGAAACTGAAACATTCCCAGTTTCTTCCGAAACAACCAAGCAAGCACAATCACTGATTTCCGTAACTCCGATTGCAGCTCTATGTCTTGTTCCGTATCTCCAACTAAGTTTTGGGTCTTCTGTTAGAGGTAACAAAACACCTGCAGAGTGAATTTTTCCGTCTTTAATAACCATTGCACCATCGTGAAGTGGTGTATTCGGATGAAAAATTGTCAAAATTAACTCTGTAGAAATAATCGCATCAATTTTAGTTCCAACGTCAAAGAATGATGCGGTATCAATCGAATTTTGAAATACAATTAACGCACCAATTTTGTTTTTTGACAAGAATTTTACAGATTCAATCAACTCTTTTACAATATCCACTTCTGTTTCAAGCTGAGTGTGTTTGCTTGTAATTAATTCATTAATAAATCCGCCTTGACCTAAATAGCCTAAGAATCTTCTCAATTCCGGTTGAAAAATTACAATCAAGCTCAATGCAATCATTGTAACAAGTGTTTGAATAAACATACCAATGATTCTAAGGTCAATTTTAATTAAAACTTCTGAAAATGCCCAAGCTAGCGCAAGGTACAAAATACCCTTAACCAATTTTTCGGCTTGAGTATTTTTAATGAACTTTCTGTATACCGCATACATAGTTGCAACAATAATTAGAACCTCTGCAACATTTAACCAATTGAACGACAAATCAATGGCTTTTAACTGATTATAAAATTGTGCAAATAGTTCATCTATCATTATTTTAGCCTACTTGGTATAACGTCGTGTTCTAACAAATCATCTAGTGATTCTCTCTTTACTATAATATCAGATAAACCAGAATTTACAAGTACCATAGCAGGTTTTTGAGTTCGATTATAATTGCTTGCCATCGAGTAGTTGTAAGCCCCTGTATTATAGACACAAAGCACATCTCCGGCTTCCGGATTTGGCAGCTCAATATTTTTTATAATTACATCACCTGATTCGCAATAACGACCGCAGACAGTAACCTTTTGCAAGTCTTCTTGTTCAGGCTTGTTAACTATTTCCGCTGTATATTCTGCCTGATACATACTTGGTCGTGGATTATCAGCCATACCTCCGTCTACTGCAACGTATTTTGTGCCGTTTGGAACTTGTTTTTGACTTCCTATTGTATAAAGAGTTACCCCTGAAGTCGAAATAATGCTTCGTCCTGGTTCTAAGTATATTGTAGGATAATCAATTTTATGTTTTTCACAACTTAATTTTATGGAATTTATTATAACTTCCGCAATTTTGTGGGTTGATGGTGGAACATCAGAATCTACATATTTTACACCCAAACCACCGCCAATATTGATTTCATCAAGTTTTATTCCATGTTTTTTTTCAATTCTTACAAGTTCTGTAATCAAGATGTCAATTTCATCGTGATAAACTTGAGTTTCAAAAATTTGTGAACCGATATGAGCGTGTAAACCGCATAAATTCAAGTTTGTATACTCGTCTTTTATAAGTTCGATAGCTTCGTCAACTTGAGATAAATCAAAGCCGAATTTTGAATCCAAATTACCTGTCTTTATGTATTCGTGCGTATGGCATTCGATTGCAGGAGTAACACGCAAGAAAATATCGACAGTTTTGTTATAACTTTTTGCAATTTCATTCAGCATTGTTAATTCTAAGAAATTGTCAACAGAAATATGTCCTACACCTGTTTCTATAGCTAAAGTAAGTTCATCAATTGTTTTGTTATTACCATTAAAAAGAACTTTTTTCATATCAACACCGGTTTTGTAAACGGTATAAATTTCACCGCCCGAAACCACGTCAAACCCAAAGCCTTCACTTGCGACAATTTTAGTTATTGCACTTGTACAAAGAGCCTTTGAGGCATACATAAAGTTAATTTTTTCATAGTCTTTAAACGCATCCTTATAATCGTTACAAACCGCTCTAAGTGTAGTTTCGTCAATTACATATAGCGGAGTTGCATACTTATTGGCTAGTTCTGTCAAATCACAACCGCCAATTTCTAAATAACCATAGTCATTTCGGCGTGTTGTAATAGGTTTAATCGATTGGTTAGTGCTGTTCTTCATCTTAAATCCTTTTAGTTTATTTTAAACAATAAATGGGCAAATTGCAAACTAAAATATATTAAGATTTTGTAAAAAAAGTTTGCCCTGTTGCGTTAAGGGGCTAAATTTAGTATAATAAGAAAAAACACTCGGAGGAATAATGACAATAAAGAAAATTGGCGTAGGTTCAGACCACGCAGGCGTAAATTTAAAAAACAAAATCGCTGAATTTTTGAAAGAAAAAGGTTACGAAGTAACTGATTACGGTACTCACTCAACAGAATCTTGTGACTATCCTGTATATGCAAAAGCTGTTGCAAAAAGTGTTGCAAACGGTGAAAATGAAAGAGGAATCATCTGCTGTGGTTCAGGTATCGGTGTTTCAATCGCTGCAAATAAAGTTAAAGGTGTTAGAGCAGTTTTAGCTCATGAACCTTATTCAGCAATGCTTTCAAGATTGCACAATGATGCAAATGTTCTTTGCTTAGGCGAAAGAATTACAGGTGAATCTTTGGCGCTTGATATCGTTGAAACTTGGTTACATAGCGAATACGAAGGTGGCAGACACCAACGTAGAGTTGATATGTTGGATGCAGAATAATGACAGAAAAAGCTATTGAAGAAATCAGAATTGATTCAAATAAATTCGCTTGCATTATTGCAAGAATTTTAGATGATAAACTTGCTAAAAACATTGCAGTTTTGAACATCAGCCAAGTTTCATCACTTGCAGATTATTTTGTAATCAGTTCTGCAGATTCAACACCACAAGTTAAATCTTTAACTGCATATACAAAAGAAAAGATTAAAGAATTATTCAGAAGATATCCTAATGGTGAAGAAAACGACTTGAAAAACCGTTGGAACTTAATTGATTATGGCGATGTTGTTGTTCACATCTTACACAAGGAAGAACGTGAAACTTATGCTATTGAAAAATTCTGGAATCACGCTTGTAGTGTATCCGAAGAAGTTTGGAAAGAACAATCTGAAGAATATTCTGAATACAAGGATTAATGTAAAAATCTTGATAAAATAATTTATGTGGTAAAATAAAATCATGAGCGAAAAAAAGATAGACAAAGAACAACTACAAAAAGATATTGACCAAGACCTAAATTCTACAATTTTGGCAATGGCTCAAAATCCTAGTGATGCAGAAAATTATCATAATCTTGCAAAGCTTTATGCAATGGACAACAAGTTTGACAAGGTTATTTCAGTGTATGAAAGTTTATTGAACATTCATCCTGATGATTCTCAAGCATTATTAAATTTGGGTAGCATTTGGTTCTTTGAAAAAGAATACAAAAAAGCTTTAGGATACTACCAAAAAGCAATGGAAGTTGATCCTGAAAACTATCTTGTATACTTTAATTTAGGCAACACTTATGCTGAAATGAAGAACTTTGCTAAAGCTTTACATTTCTACAATCGTGCGATTGATTTTAACGCATTAAATCCTGAAATTTATAACGCAATTGCCTTGTTATATCACGATTATGAAGATTATGTCGAATCAAAAGCTTATTACGAAAAAGCTTTATCATTAGATCCTGACAACTTAACTTCTCATGTAGATTTGGGTAATATTTATTTCAAACTTTTTGATTATCAAAATGCTCTAAAACATTATTTAAGAGTTTTTGAATTAAATCCTAAAAACAAAACTGTTATTATTTGTATTGCAAACACATATTCACTGATAAAAGATCAAGAAAATGCATACAAATTCTTTGAATTAGCTTTAAGCATTGATGATGATAACTACAAAACTTACATCTGCTATGCAATTTCAAAGGCTGACTTCAAAGACAACGAAGGCGCATTAGAAATTTACAAAAAAGCTATTGAATTATATCCAAATCAAATGAATGCTTACATTTTGGTTGGTAATATGTATTCTAATATGAAAAAATATGACCTTGCACTTGAATATTACAACAAAGCTCTTGACTTGAGTCCAGAAGATGCAAGCATTTACGTATTATTGGCTAATACATATTATATGGATAACAAAATTGAAGAATCCTTAAAAGCTTATCGTTATGCAGTAAATCTTGTACCTGAAAACGATGAATATAAGCTTGTTTACATCCAATTATTGGAAGATTATATTGTTGAACTTAGAAGCGGGGAATTGCTAGAAAATGCATAATTCAAACAACTACGAAAAGCCTTATTTTATCGAAAAGCTCGTATCAGCTCTAAGTTACATCACATCAGGATTTGTTGGTTTTATTTGGCTTTTATTAGGTATTTTCACTAAGTCAAGAGTTAGACCTTTTATGAAATATCACATATTTCAATCAATTTTCCTTGCTATTGCATACTTTTTATTATGCCAAATACTTGGAATGTTAGCCGCTATCATCAGTTACATACCATTTGTAAACAATGCGATTCTTATGGTTGCTTACCTTTTAAATGCACCTATTCTATTTGGAATATCTATAATACAAATTTTAATATACACTTTAATAGTTTACCTTGTTGTAACCTCAATGCAAGGCAGATACAGCTATCTTCCTTGGATTTCAGATATTATTAAGATGAATGTGAGAAATTAAAAATGAAATTCGATACAATTTGTGTTCAAGGCGCCCATAATCCTGCAGGAAACAGGAATACGCCTCCGGTTCCGATATATCAAACTACAGCGTTTAGTTTTGATAATGTTCAATATGCTGCTGATTTGTTTGACTTAAAAGCCAATGGAGATATTTACACAAGACTTTCTAACCCTACAACAAACACTCTTGAAGAACGTTTGGCAATGTTAGAAGGTGGCGTTGGCGCATTAGCCGTATCTTCAGGACAATCTGCCTCATTAATTGCAATTCTGAACATTGCAAAATCAGGTGATGAAGTCGTTGCTTCAACAAATATGTACGGCGGTACGGTTAATTTATTGAACGTAACACTTAACAAAATGGGTATCAAAACTCATTTTGTTTCAAGCGACAATGCAGAAGATTTTGAGGCACAAGTTACAGACAAAACCCGTTGTATTTTTGTTGAAATGTTGAACAATCCGTCATTAAAAATTGCGGATGTTGAAAACATTGCACTAGTGGCACATAAACATAACATTCCGCTAATCGTTGACAACACTATTCCATCACCTTATTTGTGTCGTCCTATTGAATTTGGCGCAGATATTGTTGTTCATTCGCTTACAAAATATATTTGCGGACACGGAACATCTATGGGCGGTGTAATTATTGACAGTGGTAATTTCGATTGGGTTAAATCAGGCAAATTCCCTGAACTTACAGAACCTGATGAAAGTTATCACGGTACAAAATATGTTGAATCATTCGGGAAAATGGCTTATATAGTGAAAGCCAGAGCTCAAATGATTAGAGATTTAGGCACATGTATTAGCCCAATGAATTCATTTTTAATAATACAAGGATTGGAAACACTTTCGCTTAGAATGGAAAGAGTTTCTAAAACAGCTTTAATGGTTGCAGAATTTTTAGAAAATCACCCTGCTGTAACTTGGGTTAATTATCCGATGCTAAAAGATAACAAATATCACGAATTGGCAATGAAATATATGCCTAAAGGTTGCTCTTCAATCGTAAGTTTTGGGGTTAAAAACGGCAAAGATGCAGGAGTTAAATTCATTGAACACTTAACTCTTCCTATCCATGCAACAAACATTGGCGATTCTCGTACAATAATTACATATCCTGCCCTTACAACACACAGACAACTTACAGAAGAACAAATGAAGGAATGTGGTATTGGTACAGACTTTATGCGCTTATCGGTTGGGTTAGAAGATATAGATGATATTATTCAAGACTTAGACAACGCTTTAAAAATATCACAACAATAGGAGATTAAAATGAATACATTAAACCAAAATGACTGCTTACTTTTACTTATCGATGTACAAGAAAAGTTAGTAGCTATGCTAGAAAAAAATACAGTTGTAAAACAATCAAACATTTTGCTAAAAACGGCCAATATTTTAGGAATTCCAACAATAATTACAGAACAATACCCAAAAGGACTTGGCAAAACTGTTGATTATCTTGCAGAACACATCAATGATTCAACTGAAGTTTTTGAAAAAACAGCTTTTTCAGTTCTTAAAGATGAAGGTTTTGCAGAAAAATTAAAAGCATACGGCAAAAAACAAATTATCATTGGCGGTATCGAAGCTCACATCTGTGTACATCAAACCGTTGCTGATTTGATTGAAGCAGGTTATGAAGTTTATGTCGTAAAAGATGCTTGTGCAAGCAGAAAGAAGGACAATTTTAAAAACGCAATCCGTTTAATGCGCCAAAATGGTGCAAAAATTGCCGATACTGAAATTGTTTTATTTGAATTATTAAAAACGTCTAAGCATCCTAATTTCAAAGATGTTCAAGCTTTGATAAAATAGGTGTTTGAAATTATAAAACATAACAAAAAGGCTCGGAGTTTGAATAAACTCCGAGCCTTCAAATATCTTCGTTTCAAGACCTTATCTTGATGGTTTGTAAACTTCTTTACCGCTATTTACATAGTTTTCAAGAACTTTTTCACCAGCTTCAACTTCAATATCACCTTCAACTGTGATACCACGTTTTGCAAATTCTTCATGCCAGTTTGGTTTGAAACCTTCGTCAAAACCTGTGATTTCTTCAACACGTTTTGATGGAACACCATAGTATACATGTTTAATACCTGACCACATAATTGCGCCAACACACATAATGCAAGGTTCTGCATTTATATAAATTGACAAGTTATATGGAGCTAAATCATAAGTATTTAAGGCTTTACAAGTAGCTCTTACAGCATTAACTTCTGCGTGATATACAGGACATTTATCTTCAACTACAGAATTTGCAGCCTCTGCAACAATGTTTCCGTTTTCATCATAAACGCTTGCAAAGAAAGGTCCTTTACCACTTTCGATAGCTTTTGCTGTTTTTTTATGAACTTCTAATATTCTTTGTTTATCTAATTCAGTAACTGCCATTTTCAAACTCCTTATGCAAGTTCTGCCAATGCTTTTTCAGCTTCTTCATCATTTGGAGCTTTACCATGCCATCCGGCTTGGTTTTCCATAAATGAAACGCCTTTACCTTTAGTTGTGTGAGCAATAATTGCAGTTGGTTTGTCTGAATTATTGTTTTTAGCATTCATTAATGCATCATAAACTTGATTTAAGTCATGACCATCAATTTCTACAACATTCCAGTTGAATGCTTTTAATTTGTCAGCCAAAGGTTCTAAAGCTTTAACTTTTTCAACATCACCATCGATTTGTAACATGTTTCTATCTATGATAGCTGTAATGTTGTTTAATTTTTGGTGTGGAGCATGCATAAATGCTTCCCAACAAGAACCTTCTTGTAATTCACCGTCACCTAAGTACACAAATACATGGGCTGGGTTTTTATCTAATTTTAGACCCATTGCCATTCCAACACCCATTGATAAGCCTTGTCCTAAAGAACCTGTTGCAACTTCAACCCCTGGAATATGAGTGTTTGGGTGACCTTGAAGACGTGAACCGAAAATACGGAATGTCATTAATTCTTCTTGAGGAATGAATCCTTTTTGAGATAATACAGAGTAAAGAATTGCTGAAGCATGACCTTTTGATAAGATGAATCTGTCACGGTTTGCAAAGTCTGCAGATTTGTCCCAAGCAGGATCAACATTCATAACTTTTTGATAAAGTGTTGTTAAAATTTCAACTGCTGAAAATGCACCACCGATGTGACCTGATTTAGCATGGTTAGCCATTTTAATAACGTTACGTCTGTTTTGTTTGCACATTTCTTTTAGTTGTTCAACATCTTTTTGATCTAACATTTTATAATACCTCTTTCTTTGTAAACTTTTCTTTAATAACATTATACACGAAAAGTGGCAAAGTCGGAAAAATTCTTTTAAATCTTTCAGGTTGCTTAATAGTTCTATACAACCATTCCAAACCTAACTTTTGCCATATTTCCGGAGCTCTTTGAACTTCTCCCGCCCAAACATCAAAACTTCCGCCAATACCAATCATCAAGGTTGATGGAAGGATTGATTTTAATTCATAAATAAATTCTTCTTGCATTGGTGCACCTAAAGCAACCAATAATAATTTTGGAGATGAATTTTTAATTCCGTCTATAACTTCTTGCTTGCAATCCTTGAAATAGCCGTCATGTTTGTATACAATGTTTAATTCAGGCATTTCTTGTTTTAAATTTTCGTATGCTTTTTCGATTACATGAGGTTTTGCACCAACAAGAGCAACAGGAATATTATTTTTTTGCGCATTTTCTAACAATGAATGAGCAAATCCGATACCTGTAATTCTTTGAACATCTTCTCCATTAATTTTTAAACCAATTTTAATCCCGATACCGTCAGGAATTACCAATTCTGCCTCTTTTAGAATTTTGGCAAAATCTTCATGTTTGTTTGCATATTCAATAATTTCCGGATTAATCGTTACGATATGAGAGCTTTTAGCACTATCAATTAAACTGTTAGAATAGTCCAGAGCCTCATCAACACTAAATAAATCTATATTATAACCTAATAAATTTTTTTGACGTCTTTGCATAGTTACATTATATCAAAAATACTTGAAAATAAAATATGTTGGTTTTATATTCTTATAAGTACTTGAGAGAAAGGAGATTAATTATGAAAAAAGCATTAATTATCGCATGCGCACTTACAGTGGCATTATCTTCAGCTTCATTTGCAGCAACAGTGACCAAAAATGTAGGCGGAACTAAAGTTACAGTTACAAAAGCTACACCAAAAACTGATGCAGCAGTGAAAAAAGCTCAAGCAAACAAAGCTAAAGCCGACAAAGCTAAAGCCGATGCAAAAAAGGCAAAAGCTAACGCTCCTAAAGCTAAAGCTCAAGCTAAGGCTAACGCAAAAACAGCTGCTAAAAACAAGGCTAACCAAAAATTAGACCAAAAAGTAAATTCAAAAAGCGCTGTAAAAGTTAAACTTAAATAGTTTAATTGTTGTGTGTCAGGCTATTTCTGACACACAACTTTCAAAAAGAATTTAAAATCCAACAAATCACAAATTACGAACGTCAAATTTTACATAATTTGGCGTTTTTGTTTATATTTATGATAAGATACAAAATATGAAAAATATTACTAGAATTATTTTATCAGTTATACTTACTCTATGCCTTATATCACCTGTATTTGCACAAAAAATTGATACTGACAAAATCGATTTTAATGTTGTAAAATTCACTGCTACTAAAAATACCGTAACATATAACTATATCTTGGATTATGCTAATATGTTGTATGAAAAAATTAATACAACTATTCCGTTTAAAGAAAACTGGTATATGGAATATAGATATAAATTACATACAGACGGCACTATATCTGACTTAAAGCCAATGCCACTGAATACACCATACAAAGGTAAACCGATAA
>URRM01000035.1 GCA_900550295.1 uncultured bacterium | reverse complement strand
CCCGATTTCTTTGTATATATCTAAATTATAAGTTTAACAACTGTTTAACTTCTCTACGTTTAACCTTTCTTGTGGTTGTTTTTGGAAGTTCTTTATTGTAAACAATAATGTTGATTGGACGTTTGTAAGGCGCCAAATGTGCTGATAATTGCTTAACTTCATCCCTTACCAGTTTGTTCAATTCCTCGTCAGTCTTGTCTTTCATGTAATTATCTTTTGGAACAATTACTGCAACAATTTCTTCTGTACCGTCTTTTGTACCACCAGAGCGAGATGAGCCCATAACGCAAACTTCAGCAAAGTTGTTGCTTGACTCAAGAACTGCCTCAACTTCTTCAGGAAATACTTTTTTACCACCTGAAAGTACAATCATATTCTTGATTCTGCCCGTAATATGAATGTGTCCGTCTTTGTCTAAGTGACCAATATCACCTGTGTGTAGCCATCCATCCGGATCGATAGTTTCAGCGGTAAGTTCAGGTTGATTGTGGTAACCTTTCATTACAGATGGCCCTTTTAATTGGATTTCGCCTGTTTCTTTGTCAATTCTGCATTCAAAACCCGGAAGTGGTTTACCTACTGATGTGTAGTCTTTACGTTTGTCGTAGTTTACTGATACTACAGGACTTGTTTCTGATAAGCCGTAACCTGCATAAACCTTGATACCAATTGTTTCAAAGAAGTTAGCTACATTCTTGTCGATTGGTGCACCACCTGAAATACAGCCTCTGAATTGTCCGCCAAAATTATCGTGAATCTTTTTGAAAATCATCTTCTTAATTCTGAAAGATGGGATGAATTTCGCAATGTTATACATAATTGGGAAGACTTTTCTTGCAACAGGATTGTTGTGAATTTCGTTTTCGATACCAGCCTTCAATAGCTTTAAGAACGCCGGTACAACCACCATGAATTGAACTTGTTTTTCTCTCATAATCATCAAAATATCTTTTGGTTTTAATGATTGTGTGTAGTAAACTGAAGTACCTAATAATAGGAATGTTGAGAAACCAACTGTCAATTCGAACAAGTGGTTCATAGGTAAGATTGATAAAATTTTTGTATTTTCGCCTGCAGGAATAAATTCAGGAACTACAGTGCTTAGAGCGTTAAGTTGTGCAAGCATGTTTCTGAATGAAATTTCAACGCCTTTAGGATTACCTGTTGTACCTGATGTGTAAATAATGAAAGCTGTTGATTTAGAGCTTCTGTGACGCCATTTGCAATTTGGAGTTGAATCAATAGTGTACAAACTTGGAAGTGTCATGTTGTAGCTTGGTTCATCCATAACAATAACGTGTTTGATAGAAGGAACTTCTTTTTGAATTTCTAACGCTTTTTCGATGTATGTTTGTGAAACCAATAAAACTTTTGGTTGACAGTCTGTAAGAATTGAAACAAGTTCAAATTTAGTTAATTTTATATCTAATGGAACAGTAGTTGCACCTGAAAGAATTGATGCAAAAACGCATGCGCCGTATTCAGGTTTTGATTCAGAAAGGATAGCAACTCGGTCATTTTTTTGAACTTCTAAATTGTTAATAAGGTAGCTACCAAGTTTCCTTGATAAAAGCCCCAATCCTTTATATGTAAACTCTTTCCAGCCTAAAGCCGTTCTGATACCTAACGCAACTCTATCTCCGTAAACGTCAGTTTTTTCTTCCAATAAAAGAAGAACATTGTTTTTTCTGTATTTCATCTTCCTCACCTATATAATAAATAACTCATCCATTAAGAATGTCCTAGTATTATAGACTAAATGATGTAGTAATGTCAATTTTACTATATATGTAATATTAATATACATGTATGAGATTTTAATATTTGCATACATTATAAGGGGGATTTTTGTCGAGTATTAATGTAAAAAAATGTAAACATACCGTATAATAACCATGATTATAGTTGACTTTTAGCCAACTGTCATTAAAGACAAAAAGAAAGTATAAATAGTCGAAAATACGAAAAAAGAGAAGAAAGTAGTTATAAAAAAGAATAGGAGAAACCGCTTATGGGTATGGCAGCATCACAGGCAAGATACTTAGGTCTTACCGCAAGAAAAACAAACGTTGAATATGAAGGTCAACAAATCAATCAAGCTCGTACTGCATTAGGTAACCAATCTGCTACTTTGTGGAACCAAATGTTAAGTTTGTCAATTCCGACATGTCCTAACACAACTGATTACACAACTGTACAGTACTCATTCAGTGATGGTTACAATGATTACACAATTTCTAATGTACAGTCAGTAGATAAGGATATTGATGGAGTAAGGTACAATAAACAAATTACTTACTACTACAATCAAGACACATTTAAAGGTGTTCAAGCTAAGAATACAAACCCTCAAGCACAAGCTATTACAGAACATGAATACTCTGCAACAAACAACGCTGTAGGTGCTGACGGTAGTATTGTTGTAAAAGGTTCTGATACAAACAGAAAATTCAAGATGAACGTAGACGACGGTACAGGTAACATTACTCAAGAAGATGTAACACCAACATTAGTTGATACAAATAGTACAGAATATGCTGCATATTTGAAAGCTAATAATTTAACAGCTTTGGAAACTGGCAAGTCATTATACGCTTGTACCGTAAATGGTAAAACAACTTATGTCGTATCAGATAAAGATATGACTGATGCTAAAAATTTCAATACAAATGATGCTTTTGCAACTCAAACAATCAATGATAAACAAAATAACTACTATATGGTTGGTAACTCAAAAGCTGAAGTGTATGATAAAAACGACAAAGAACAAGCAGCTGCATTAGAACAAATCAGAAATGATTTCCCTGAACAGTTTGATGGTGTTGACGATGGTGAAATATATGTTTACAAGAAAACCGGTAACCAAATGTATTTCGCTAAGAAATCAGACTTAGATGCTTGTATTGCAAGTGGACAAGTTAATGTAAAAGATGACAGATTCCAAATTTCATCAACAATTGACTTCCAATCACCAATGAACCAATACTATGCGACAACAATTTCGCAAAAGGTTGAAAACACTGATTATGCAATCATGGATGACTCATCAGGTTCAGGACGTTTTTCTAACATTAAATTGAGCACAATGAGCGATACATTTAATGTTAAATCTGAAGAAATTACTGATGAAAAAGCATACAATGATGCGATGAATCAATACAATTATGATGTAACTTGTTACGAAAAATCAATGGCTGATATCAACGCTAAGACATCTGTAATTCAAGAACAAGATAGACAGTTAGAATTGAGATTGAAACAATTAGAAACTGAGCAAAAGGCTCTATCAACAGAAATGGATGCCGTAAAAGGTATTATTTCTAAGAACGTTGAATCAACATTCAAAACATTCTCATCATAGTAAACAAATTAAGAAGCTTAGAAGTGCGTTGCGTTACATATTTAAGCGCACTTCTAAAGCGGATAGTAGTAAATTTAGTAACGCACAACCCCTAACGAGGTAAATCATGTCATACAAAAATGATAGTTTATTAGTTATAGCAAACAAATTCGGAGCTGCATCAGGTGATGCAAAGGTTCAATTGTACGAAACTTATGACCGATTAAGAGATTTAACCGTGTCTGGTTCTGCAAGTTCAGGTACAGGCTTTGAGTTGGCAGGTGGTGCGTTATATAAACTTGCAAGCTTATTTGCTCCATCATCATTTATGACAACATTGGGTGGTACACAATCATTTAATATCCCTGGTACATCGTACTGGTCACCAATTACAGGTTCTACTGCACAAGTAAACGGTACAACTTCTGCATTTGGTATTGGAAATTTAGGTAATTACTCAGGCTTTCCAAGTGGTGCTGCAGGATTGTCATTAAGCGGTTTTGCAACAGGTGGTGCATCATCAATTACTGATACTTTAAGCGGTTTCGGTACATCAAGTGGTGTTGTAACAGGTGGTGCATCATCAATCGGGGCAATCGCAGATGTTGCAAGTGCTACAGCTTATGGTGTTGGTACAGCAAACGGATACGGTATCGGCTTACAAAACGTTGTAATGCCGGTGGCGGGTATCTTATCAGGATGGGGCGGTATCATGACTGCTGCTGCTCCTTATTTAGGCGAATATGGTTTACCTGCAATTGTAATGGGTAACTTGATGCAAGGTACATCATCAGCTGCTTTATCTGCTTACCAAAGTGTATCTTCAAACATTTTGGCAAACGCTGATACAATTCTTTCTAACAAGGTTAGAAACATTGAAACAGTATGCAAAATGTTAGATACACAAGGTGAAATCGTAAGAAAAATGTTAAAAGAAGGTATGGATTCAGATTCAAAAGCAATCCAAAACTTATAGTTGAAGAAATTCGGTAATGGAAACACGTACTTATTTAAGAGTAATAATTTATAAAATCTTCGTAAACAACGTATTTATAAGAACTTTAACTTCCATTGTAAACTTTTATTACAATTTGTGGAGTTTTATGCCTTCAAGCCTAAAGTTTAAAAAATCTATGCCGATAAAATATTCGGATATGAAGAGAAACATTGTTTTCTTGAGTATCACGGGTGATAAGATAGACTGTACATGATTAAGACATGTTACAAACTTACCAAAACATGCTAAAACATAGGCAATTATTGGAAAGAACATGTTTTTAAATATGTGAAGGTCAATCTATAAAGTTAAAAAGGGGTGAACGATATGTTCCAATCAGAAGCTTTACAGACTAACTTCAGAAGACTTATGAACTTCTTTGCTTATACTAGAAATTATTTTGTAAGAAATAATCCTATTAAGGCAATGGCAGACGATATAGTTAATGCGTTAAAAGAAGCTTTAACAGTACGTAAAAAGTTAAAAATGGCGCAATACAGACTAAATTATCATAAGTATCAATTCAACCGTATGGAAGCATTGATTGCAGAAAACAATCAACACAACTTCTTGAAAGGCAAAAACTTAAACGAAACCAGATAAAGGAATAAAACAATGGGTTTACTTACAGCTTCAATGAGAATGTTCACTTTGAACTCGCAAAGATTGGATTTGGAATACAAAATTCAACTTGTTTCTCAGGCTAAATCAGATTTGACAGTGCAAGATGCACAATTGATAAATGCAGGTACAGACTTGAGTGCTGATAGTCCTGTTCTTAAACAGTTGGAGGCAAGAAAAGAAAGATTGCATTTGTTAGAAAAGAAATTGGATCAACAGATGATGCAATATCAATCTCAGTTGAAAATGGTTGAAACTGAATTGAAATCTTGCCAAAATCAATTTGATAAGAATGTAGCAACTTCTTGCGGTTATCAATAGAAAGATTTTTAAAAGGGCGCTTGTCCACCGGACAAGCGCCCTTTTTGCGCTTTGTTTCAATTGACAAAAGGGTAAAAATACGATAAAATGGAGTATTATATTCAATAAGTTTATAAGAGTTAAGTCGTTAAGTTGAACTGTTTTAAATTTTTTATAACTTATTAACCTAGAGAATTAAAAAGAGCTTAAAATCTAATAAAAATATAGTTTACTAAAAATAAAACCCGTGATAAGATGAAGAAAAGAGGTGAAATATGATTAAAAGATTAAAACAAATTTTTAATATACAAAACGAATGTATTTTTGAACCGGTTTCAAAATCTCAAAAACAAGAAATCTTGAATGGAGTCAAAGGATTGAATGCCTTCACTCTTGCTGAAATGCTTGTTGTAATCGGTATTATTGGTGTTGTGTCAGCACTTACTATTCCGAACTTGCAACAAGGTACAAACTCTCAGGAAGTTGTAACAAAGGTTACAAAGGCAAGGGCTACAATTGATGAAGCTTTTGGACGTGCAATTGCAACTTACGGACCGTATTGTACATGGTCACTAAGAGAAACATCTAGTGCATCACAAGCTGCAGTTTGGTATAATCACATTTTTGAAAATATGAAAACTACTAAAAAATGCGGTTTGGTTGCTGCTACAAATAAAGAATGTTGGGATGGGGCAAGTCTTGGTGAAGCCTATTATAAAGTAAAACTTGCTGACGGGACATCAATGGCGATGTCAGCAAATACAGATAGGATTGCATCAGGTTACAATTGTGATTCCTATGGTATGACCTTTTCTATGCATTTCGACATAGACGGTCCTGGTAAAGGTATGGGCGCTGCTTGTGATGATGTTTACTTGTTCAGTTATTCAGGTACATCTTTAATAAATGCGGATTCCGGTAATTTAACTAATTCTGCTATAGCTTGTACAAAATGGGTGTTAGAAAATAAAAATGCTGATTTCTTAAAAGCAACATATAAAGAGAGTGCTTACAATTGTAAAAATGGTACTATTTTGAATTGGTCTACAAATAAATCTTGTAACTAATAAAGTTTAAAAAAATCTTATTCAGAGGCGGTGTATTCACACCGCCTCTGTTTTTTTTAATTCTAATAAACTAAGAAAGTTGAGCGAGGAAAATTAAGGAATTTTGGATTACTTCGCCATTTTACTTCTTGTAATGACATAATATTGAAAACATAACTCTAATATTATTCTGAACATATTTCAGAATTTCATTGATTTCCAATCGATACAACTCCTCCTTATATTTGTAAACAACTTTACATCAATTCTTTTCTTGGTATAATTTAATCAAAAGCAATTAGAAAAAGGTGAAAAAATGAAAATTGAATTAGAAAAACAAGAACACAATGTAGTAAAATTTAACATCGAAATTCCTGCAAAAGATGCAGTAGAAGCGTATAATAGAGCTTCTCAAAGAATTTCTCAACACGTTAACATTCCTGGGTTTAGACGTGGTAAAGCTCCTAGAAACGTTATTGAACAACACGTAGGTGCTGACAGAATTAAATACGAGGCTTTAGAAGGCTTATTACCAAAAGCTTTCCAACAAGCTATTCAAGATAACAAATTAGATGTAATCTCTCAACCAACTGTTGATTCTTATGATTTTAACGTAGGTGAAGATTTAAAATTAACTGCAACAGTAGAAGTAAGACCTGAATTTGACTTAAAAGAATACAAAGGTTTAACTGTTGATGTTGAAGAATATGTTATCCCTGAAGATGCTTATCAAAAATCTTTAGATAATATGTTAGACAGAGCTGTAACATACGAATTAGTAGTTGACAGACCTGCAAACAAAGATGATTTAGTAAAATTTGACTTTGAAGGATTTACTAATGGTGAAAAAATTGAACACGGTGATGGCAAAAACTACACGTTAGATTTAGCTCACTCTCGTTTCATCCCTGGATTTGCCGAACAATTAGTCGGTCACTCTGTAGGTGAAGAATTTGATATTAACGTAAACTTCCCTGAAGATTACCACGAAGAAAAATTAAAAGGTGCTCCTGCAACTTTCAAAATTAAAATCCACGAAATCAAACAAAAAGTTCGTCCGGAATTGAATGACGAATTTGCTAAGAAAATTGGTTTTGACAACGTAGAAGCTCTAGAAAAAGACATTAAAGACTTCTTACAAAAAGACAAAGAAGAACGTGACAGACGTAAAGCTGAATTAGCAGTATTCGATAAAATCTTAGAAGGCGTTGAAATCGATGTTCAACCTTCAATGATTGAAAGAGAAGAACAAATGCTATTAGGAGATTACAAACAACGCTTGGCAAGCCAAGGTTTCACTTACGAACAAGCTGTTGCTCAACAAGGTGAAGATGCAATTGTTGATTCTATTAAAGAAGATGCATTAAAGAGAATTAAAAATACTTTAGTTATCGATAAAATTGCTAAAGCAGAAGGTATCTCTATGGATGCAAATGATATGCAAAGTAAAGTTGCTGAAATGCAATCAGCTTACGGTTTAGACAAGACAGAAGTTATGAAACAATTAGCAATGAATCCAACAATGCTAAGCTCTGTTTCTCAACAAATTATCAGTGAAAAAGTTACAGATTTCTTGATTAAAAACAACACAATGAACTATGTAGCTCCAAAAGCTGACAAGAAAAAATCTAAAAAAGCTGAATAGTTATTCGATAAGAAAATAAATATAAATTATAATATATAGAAAGGAAATATTAAAAATGAGTTTTGTACCAGTAGTTATTGAACAATCAAGCAGAGGTGAACGTTCATTTGATATCTTCTCAAGATTGTTAAGAGAAAGAATCATCTTTTTAGGCACTCAAATTGATGATATGGTTGCTAACTTAGTAGTTGCACAATTATTGTTATTAGACAGTGAAAACCCTGAAAAAGATATTATGTTATACATCAACAGCCCAGGAGGTTCTGTAACAGCTGGTTTTGCAATCTATGATACAATGCAACATATTAGAGCTGATGTTTCTACTATTTGTTTAGGTCAAGCTGCATCAATGGGTGCATTCTTGTTATCTTCAGGTACAAAAGGTAAACGTATGGCTTTACCTCATTCAAGAGTTTTAATCCACCAACCTTTAGGTGGCGCTCAAGGTCAAGCTACTGATATCGAAATTCAAGCTGCTGAAATTATCAGAATTAAAAAATCATTAAATGAAATTTTAGCATCTAACACTGGTCAATCAATCAAAAAAATTGAAAAAGATACTGACCGTGATTATATCATGACACCATCTGAAGCTTTAGAATACGGTATGATTGATAAAGTTGTATCAAGAGATGCCTTAAAGTAGGAGAAAATAATGGCAAAGCACGACGATAGCAGATTAAAATGTTCATTCTGTGGTAAAACTCAAGACCAAGTTAAGAAATTAATTGCCGGTCCTGAAGTTTACATCTGTGATGAATGTGTAGAGTTATGTAATGAAATTTTAGATGAAGAATTCTTTGAAAACAAAGAAAAAGAAGGTTCTTCTAAAGAAAAAGGCGGAAAATCAGCAGAAAAAGCTATTCCAAAACCTCATGAAATTAAAGCATACTTAGATGAACACATTGTTGGTCAAGATGATGCTAAAAAGGTGCTTGCCGTTGCAGTATATAATCACTACAAACGTTTACGTCACAACAAAGACGAAGACAAAGATAAAAATCCGGTTGAAATTCAAAAATCTAACATTTTGTTAGTTGGTCCAACAGGTAGTGGTAAAACTTTATTAGCTCAAACTTTAGCGAAGTTATTAGATGTTCCGTTTGCTGTAGCTGATGCGACAACTTTAACTGAAGCGGGTTATGTAGGCGATGACGTTGAAAACATCTTGTTGAGATTGTATCAAAATGCAGAATTTGATGCTCAAAAAGCTGAAACCGGTATTATCTATATTGATGAAATTGATAAGATTGCCAGAAAATCAGAAAACACATCAATCACAAGAGATGTTTCAGGTGAAGGTGTACAACAAGCGTTGTTAAAAATGATTGAAGGTACAGTTGCAAACGTTCCACCACAAGGCGGAAGAAAACACCCTCACCAAGAATTCATTCAAATTGATACAAGCAACATTTTATTTATCGTAGGTGGTGCTTTCGTTGGATTAGATAAGATTATCGAAAGACGTTCTGATGACGGTACATCTTTAGGTTTCGGTTCAAAACCTGCATTAACAAAAGCTGAAAAAGAAGCAGAAGAATCTAAAATGTTGAAAAAATTACAACCTGAAGACTTGTTAAAATTTGGTTTGATTCCAGAATTTATCGGTCGTGTTCCTGTATTTGCAGTCCTTGATCAATTAGATGAAAAAACATTAAAGATGATTTTGACAGAACCAAAGAATGCTATTATAAAGCAATATCAATGCTTGCTTAAGATGGATGGTGTTGATTTGGAATTTGAACCAAATGCAATTGAAGAAATTGCAAAAGAAGCTATTAAACGTAAAACAGGTGCTCGTGCATTACGTTCTATCGTTGAAGAGCTTATGCTTGATGTTATGTATGATGTTCCAACAAAAGACGATATCAAGAAGTTGACAATCACAAAAGATATGGTTCTAAACCGTAACAAGGCTGAGTTAATCAAACTTCCAAGCAAAAAAGAGAAAAAAGTAAAAGAAGAAATTGCATAAATTATGGCAAATCAACAACAAAAGACTTTAATTTTAATTGACGGACATGCCTTGGCATTCCGTCAATATTTTGCGTTAGAACGTACAGGAATGAAGACTTCTGACGGTACACCAACGTGGGCGGTTTATGGATTTTTTAAATCAATTTTTGATTTATTGAAAAATAATGATATTAAACCAGATGCGATTGCCGTAGCTTTTGATGTTGGCAGACAAACTTTTCGTGTAGAAAAATATCATGAATACAAGGCTAATCGTGAGGCTATGCCTGATCCATTGCGTACACAATTAGGTCTGATTGTTGACGGGTTGAAGGCATTTAACATTCCGATTTACACAAAAGAAGGCTTTGAGGCTGATGACGTAATTGGTACAATTACCGCAAAGGCTGCAAAGTTAGGTCATAAGACACTTATTTTGACAGGTGACCAAGATTCTTTCCAATTGATAGATAGAGAAGGATTAATTAAAGTTCTTATTCCTTCAAAAGGCGAATTGATTGAATATGATTGGTATAAAGTTCATGAAAAATTAGGGGTATGGCCAAGTCAAGTTATTGATTACAAAGGTTTGAGAGGTGATACTTCAGACAATATCCCCGGAGTTAAGGGGATTGGAGAAAAGTCTGCTCAAAAACTTTTAACAAGATATTCAAGATTAGAAGATATTTTAGAGGATATTGATAATATACCTGAAAATGCTATCAGAAACAGACTTCAAGCTGGTATTGAAGATGCAAAATTAAGTAAATATTTGGCAACTATCGTTAGAAATGTAGATATTGATTTTGATTTTGAAGATACAAAAGTTGAATTGCCTGAAATCTCAAATGTAGTTGAGTATTTGAAAAAGATGCAGTTTTACAGTTTTGTTAAAAATATTGATAATATTTTATGTACATTTGACAAAAATTGTGATGAATTGCCTATAAAACAATCTGAGATACCAAAAGAAGACAAACCTCTTGTTCAATTTAAAGAGGATAACACTCCTCAAATGCAACTGGGTTTATTTGCAACAGCAGCAAAGGAAACTGTAGAAACAGAAACTTATGGTAGCAAGACAATTTCTGACATCAATGAATTAAATGATTTAGTTCAAAATTTATTGAATAAAGAAGAAATTGCAATTTCTTTTGTTTCTGATTTTGAAAATGCTGTAACTATAGATTTAATTGGATGTGCTATAGCATACGAAATTGAAAATAATAAAATCTTATCTGTTTACATTCCAAATAAAGACAATTTTATTCAAACATTAAAACCAGTTTTTGAAGCAGATAATATTAAAAAATACACATATAATGCAAAAAATGACATTAATATTTTGAAATCAGTAGAAATTGAGTTGAAAAACATCAGCTTTGATACAGTTTTAGCAAGCTACATTAAAAATCCAAACAGAAGTCATGAATTGAATGCGCAAGCTTTAGACTATATTAACCATATTTCGTTTGAATTAGATTTTCCAACAAAGAAAACTAAATTTGCGCAACTTCCTCAAACTGATTTGATTACGTATGCTCAAGATAATGCTTTTTCAATTTATAAACTAACTCAATTTTGGTTAAAAGATTTGTCGTTGCCAGAAATTAGACTTCATGATGATATTGAATTGCCTTTGTCACACATTCTTGCGCAAATGGAATATGATGGTGTGGCACTTGATGTTGATTATATGAGCGAACTTTCTGAATATATGACTCAAAAAGCAGAAGATTTACAAGCTAAAATCTATGAAATTGCAGGTGAAGAGTTTAATATTAACTCGCCAAAACAAGTTGGTGAAATACTTTATGAAAAATTAAATATTCAATTAAAGAAAAAAAGAGGAAAATCAAAACCTTCAACAAGTGTGGAAGTTCTTGAAGAATTATCTGCAGAACATCCAATATGCAAGTATTTAATTGATTATAGAAAGTATACAAAGCTAAGAACAACGTATACAGATGCTTTGCCATTATTGGTTAGTTTGAAAGACAGAAGAATTCACACAACATACAATCAAACAGTTACTGCAACAGGACGTTTGTCGTCTTCAAATCCAAACTTGCAAAATATTCCGATAAGAACGGAAGAAGGAAACAAGTTAAGAAATGCTTTTGTTGCTGAAAATGAAGATGATTTTATTTTATCTTCTGATTATTCTCAAATTGAATTGCGTTTATTGGCACATGTTTCAGGGGATGAAAATTTGATTGCAGCGTTTAATTCAGATGTTGATGTTCATAGTTTAACAGCATCAAAAGTTTTTGACGTACCTGTAGAGCAGGTTACAAAAGAAATGCGTTATAAAGCTAAGGCTGTAAATTTCGGTATTATATACGGACAAACTCGTTATGGATTAGCAAAAGCTCTTGATATTTCAGCGCAAGAGGCTCAAACTTTTATTGATAAATATTTTATGACTTATCCAAAAGTTCAGGCATATATGCATAACACCGTTGCTTTTGCGTATGAACACGGATTTGTTGAAACAATTTTTGGAAGAAAACGTTATCTTGCAGGAGAATTATCAAGTCCAAATAGAATGATTAAAGAGTTTGCAGAACGTGCCGCTATTAATCAACCTCTTCAAGGTACAGCTGCAGATTTAATCAAAAAGGCTATGATAAATGTTGATAGAGCGTTTAAGGAAAATAATTTAAAATCAAAAATGGTTATGCAAGTACACGACGAACTTGTTTTCGAAGTGGTTGCGGATGAATTAGAAAAGGTAAAAGAGATTGTTTCTAATGAAATGCAAAATGTGGCAGACCTAAAAATACCATTATTAGTAGATATTAATTGGGGTAAAACATGGAAAGAACAATAAAATTCGTTTTAATAATATTTTGTACAACAGTTTTGACAGGTTCTGCTTTTTGCGCAGAACAAATTATGGTTCAGCCGTTATCAAGTTTGAATGCAACTCAAACAATCAATGTAAATAAAGAAACTACACAACCTGCAGTTTCGCCAACTGTTCCTCAAATGATTCCGTTTGAAAAATGTACCAAAAAATATATGATTCCGGTTGATAAATTGTACTTTTTAGCTCTTGCAAGTATAAATGCAAATAAGTTTTTTATAGATGAAATTCAGTCTAAAAATGGTTACATTTTATTTAGAGCCGCAAACAGAAATTTTATGGTATCAGTGTCAAAAGTAGATGCAAAATCTGCAATTATAAAAGTTGTTCCTGCAGATAATAACTACTTTTTTCCATTAGGTATTTTGACAAATTTTTATAAATATATAGACTTAAACCTTAATACTCCGATTGAAGACTTAGGCTAATTATTTTGGCTTTTTTCATCCTGTTTAATAAAATTGCAAAGTTCTTCTAATCTTTTGTCTTCCATTGCATCAATTAAGTCTTGAATATCTTTAATCTTACCAAGTGCAAATCCTGTTTCTGCAAGAAGTACGCAGTCATTGCAAAGTCGGTATTCTCCATATTGGATTGAACCGGCATAAGATTTTGTTTGTCCGCAACAAGAGCAATCAAAAAATTCTTCTTCCAACTCTGGTCGTTCTGCTAAGTCATCTAGTCGCATTTGTTCTACGACTTGTTGCATTTCTTCTACAATTTCTTCTCTACTTTTCATTTATTAACTCTTTCATATCTTTTATTGCTTTATCTAAACCTGCAAATATTGCCTTTGAGGTTATGCTATGTCCGATATTAAGTTCAGACACTCCGTGAATTTCGCTTAACTTGCTAACATTTGTGTAGTTTATGCCGTTACCTAATATAACTTTTAAACCTAATGTATTTGCAAGGACAGCACTTTCTTTCAAGTCATTAAATTCTTTTTCATAGTTTCCAGTTTTGAAAGCTTCCGCATACTTCGCTGTGTTCAGTTCAATGTAATGCATTCCTGCTTTGTAAGCGCTGTGGACTTGTTCTATCTGAGGTTCAATTAAAACGCAAGCAAGGGAACCTTCATACATTAATGGCACCATAAAGTCGTTGATTTCAGTTTGATATTTCAAAACGTTAAAACCCTTAGAAGGCGATTGCTCGTCTGTTTCAGGGACAATGCAAACAATGTCAGGAACACAATCAATAGCGTGTTTTTGATATTCTTTTGACATTGGCATTTTTAATATAAATCTTGTTCTAAGGTGTGATTTTAAATTTTTGATATCATATGTGCTTATGCTGTCAGTAAGGTCTGAAACATAGGCGATAATACCATCGGCTCCTGAACGTTCACAATATCTGGCGCATTTCAAAATATCGGGTTCATTTCCACCGATTGTATTTCTCAAACTTGCTAAGTAATTGATGTTAATATTTAAAAGCATTTAACCTCGCTTGTAATTTTTTATTTGTAATAATGCTGTATATGACGGCATTATTGTAACTTTTTCATCTTTGTCACCAGAACTAGATGCTTCTTCAACGGCTTTATATAAATCAGGTACAACTTTAATTTTTTCTGTCGGAACTCCTGCATATTTCAATCTTAAAGCCATATCATTTGCACGTATGCCGGATGTAATAATAGTTTTTTCGGTATTTTTTAATAATTCAAATTCTGCATCCCAAAGCCAAGAAACATCTCTGCCATCTGCAAAATTGTCATTTATAGCTATCAATATTTTAGAACTTAAATCAACAGTTTTCAAGACTTCACTTGCTCCTGCAGGATTTTTTATAAGTTGTATTATTGTCTTGTGCCCGTTAATTTCAGTTTTTTCGGCTCTGCCGAACATAGCTTTGTATGTATTTAAAGCGTTTTGAATTTCTTCTTGTGAATATCCGATTTCTAAAGCCATAGAAATTGCAGCAAGCGCATTGTAGGCATTATATAAACCTATTGAATCAAAAGTATAATGAGTTTCTTTACCATTGTGTGTAACCTTGATTTCGATATAATCATCATAAATTTTTGCATTACCTTTGTAATCACATTCAGGACGTTTATAACCACAAGAGCAGTAATAATGACCTTGTTGAGCGTAGAAACGTTTTGAATATTCCAAAGGCTTTCCGCAAACGCAATTAAACATTTCCGCTGGAGCTTGCGAAATAGTTCTATTTCCGGCAAATTCTATTTCTTCAAAACCGTAAAATAATTTTTTGTTTTCATGTCCTAAGTTTGCAACAAGCGGATCATCTGCATTTAAAAGCAAGACTAAATCTTTGTTTTTGTCTATTGCTGCTTGAATTTTTTTAGCTGTTGTATCAAGTTCTCCATATCTGTCAAGTTGATCTCTGAATAAATTAGTAACAACTAAATAATCCAGTTTCATATAATCATAAAGTTTGGCAAGATACGCTTCGTCTGATTCTAAAACGCAATTGTCATAACGTTTTGAAGGTACAACTGTAGTTGCAAATACGTTAGCAATACCGGTAAGCATATTCGCACCCTGAGCGTTGTGAATAACTTCCTTTTTATTTGCTTCTAATATTTGAGCAATAAGTCCTGCAGTCGTAGTTTTACCGTTAGTTCCGGTTACAGAAATCTTTTCGTGTAATATATATTTTGAACAAAAATTTAAAAAGTCTGGATTGGTTTTTAATGTGAACATTCCGACAAATGATGTTCCGCTTGAACGTCCTACAAGTTTTATCGTTAGCTTAATTAACCTAGCCAAGATGATTGATATATAAAATTTTAATCTATATCACAAAAATCCACAAAACAAAAACAAAAGAATAAATATTATATACAAGTACTTT
>URRM01000034.1 GCA_900550295.1 uncultured bacterium | reverse complement strand
ATAATCAATATTCTTAACTATTTTGTAAACAGTACCTTTTTTAGAATACATTGTAACATCTTCTTCAGCTAATTTATTTGCATTTTTATCATAAAATTCGCTGTGAGAATCATTATCTTTTAAGGTTGCTTTTAAACGGTATTCTTCTTTTGGTGAAAATTCATCTTCATCAAAAGTTATAGATTCAACGTCTTCACCATATTTTTGTTTTATATTATCATACGCTTTATCAATCACAGCTTGCGTAGAAGACGGTAACTTTCTATAAGTCCATGTTCCAAAAGCACCGGTAAATGAAGGAGCCGGAGCATTATATGTTTTTATAGGATTTGTGACTTCCGAACTTTTTACAAATGTATCATTTGCAAGTCCTACGGGCATTTTTGGTTGATTAGCACATTGCTTATTTTGCTTTGTGATTTTAACATTTGATATTAAATTTAATGATTGAATATTCACTATTAATTCCACCTAATACGCCTTATAAAAGATTTCTAAAGCATGATTATTGCTTATGTTTAGCCTTACTTTTACAAAGATTAACATACCAAACTATTGTACTCAATAAGTACTATATAAGAACCTATAGGGTAATCAATACTTAAAAACACACTTGTTAGTATACAATATTCTATTTATTATTATTTTCAGAGGTTAAGTCTTTAATAACTTCTCCTGCAATAATCATTCCAACTACAGGAGGGACAAAAGCTGTACTACCCGGAATTTGATGTTTTACCGTACATTTTCTGGTCCCCGGAGGGCAAACACAATGATTTTTACAACTTATTGACATATCTTCTTTCGGTTTTATCGGTTGTTCTTTTGAATAAACAACTTTAACCCCTTTTATTCTTCTTTTTTTAAGTTCTGTTCTTATCACTTTGGCAAGCGGACAAACTGATGTTTTAGAAATATCTGTCACTTCAAATTTTGTTGGATCTAGTTTATTTCCTGCACCCATTGCACAAATTATTGGTGTACCTGCAGACTTGGCTTTTTCTATAAGTGATAATTTCCCAACAACTGTATCAATAGCATCAATTACATAATCATATTGCGTAAAATCAAATTCATTTTCTGTTTTTGGTGTATAAAAAGTTTGATACATATTTACAACGCAATTAGGGTTAATATCTAAAATTCTTTCTTTTGCCACTTCAACTTTATATTTACCTACAGTTGAACGTGTTGCATAAAGTTGTCTGTTCAAATTGGTTATACAAACCTTGTCATCATCAACAATATCTATAGTGCCTAAACCACTTCTTACAAGAGCTTCTACTGCATAAGCACCAACTCCACCTATACCAAAAACAATAACTCTGGAATTTGCAAGTTTTTCCAACGCTTCTTTTCCCAGCAATAATTCTGTTCTTGAAAATTGATTTAACATATTAACTTAACTCCATTTCAATACAAGATTACAATAAATTTTTTTTATTGACAATTAAATACAATCTCTTATGTAATAATTATATTAAACAATTTTGCTAACTTTTGTAAAAATATTTCAATATTAAATTAATATTTTTGTTTGACTTGTTTTAATTGTCGTGTAGGAAAGAAGGTTTACAATGAGTGAAATTAATAACCCGAAAGACATTAAATTTAACATTAAAGACCGCAATTTTTCTTTAAAAAAGAATGATTTTAAAAATGATTCAAAAGAATTATTTTTATTTGATTACTTAACAGACAACAAAAAAAACAAGTTTTTTAAATCCGATGACAAAGTTGTTTCTATCCACATGTTAGACCAAGATGAAGGTACAAAGGGAACAATTACATCAAAGGATATTCAAATATTTTTACAAGATAAAAAAGTTCAAAAAAAAAGGTATCACTGAAAATGATATGGTTAAATTTTTGAACAAAATGATGAAACTTAATCCAACACAAGAAGAAAAAACTCAAAACGAATTGTCACAAAAGTATAAGTACGACAATGGCAATACCGTTATGACTGACGAAATGAAAGAAATGTTTGGATTAGAAAGAAAACAAACTATATATACCGATACAAATGGTCAAGTAAAAAAAGGGCTTGAAATATTCGACCTTAATAATGATGGGAAAATTGATGACGTTGAAGAAGCTTTCATCAAATCTAATAATGTGTCAGGTTACTCTAATATTAACGATTTAAAGCAATATCTTAAAGCCTTAGATAACGTTAATAAAGAAGACGGAATTATTACACAAGAAGATAAACTAAAAGCTTACAAAAATCAAACTGATAAAATAGCTAAAGAAAAACAAGATACATTGAATAATTTTGCTATAAGAGATGAAAAAGGTGAAGAAGTTATTACAAAAGAGGTAAAAGAACTTTTTAAAGGTAAGAATGGTTCAATCTCTTTTGATGAAATTACAGATTCAAACGGAAAAGTCAAAAAAGGACTTGAAGTCTTTGATCTCAATAACGATGGAAAACTTGACGAAAATGAAAAAAGTTATTTTGCTAATGGCGGACACTCAGAACTAAGTAAAGCAACAAAATTAACTATAACAGATCTTACAAATGCAATTGAACAACTTGATAAAGTTGGCTATACCGGTGGAGGTAATCCTAAGGATTCAGAAATAACAACACAAAACAAACAAAATTTACATAAAATGTTATCAAGTAGCAGCTATATGCTTGAAAATTTAGGAAGTTTTCCTGAAGGTTTGCAAGATAAATTTGCAAAAGCACTAAAAGAAAAACATTTCTATGAAACAAAACAAAAAGATGCAATTGGTGTAAACACCGAAGATGCTCTAAAGATTGATGCTGAAAAAATTTCAAAACCTGAAATTGCATCAATTATGGTGCATGAATTGGCACACACAATTTTAAGCGATAAAAACCATAATATGGATACTTTGCAACAAGAAGTTATAACCTTCTACACTGAATACAGATTTTATGAACAAGCAAAGAAAAATGATCCTGATTTTATAAAAACAATTTCCGCAGTGCCTAAATCTGGTATAAAAGAGATTATAGTTGATATGGACTATATGAACTTTGTCGAAAATTTAAAGAAAAACAATCCTAAAATGTCAGAAAAAGATCTTGCAGTTGAAGCTTTCTTGAAATTCAAATTTGAAAGTTATAATGGAAGGTACAAGGCAAAAGTTACCCCTGACGAAATTCGCAATGCAGATTATTCTGTAGCTGAGGATTTCTTCAAAAGAAAATAATGTTCAAATACCCTTCAATTTTTACACTAGTTCGTGTACTAATGCATAAACTGCGGCTTGTAATCTGTTACTTACTGAAAGTTTTTCGTATATTGAACTTACGTGCGCTTTTATTGTGTGAGTAGTAACTGTCAATTTTTGCGCAATCTCTTTGTTTGTTAATCCTAAAGTAACTAACTTCAAAACATCTAACTCTCGTTCTGTTAAATCTACCATTCTATATTTGCTCCCTAATCAACGAAATTTGATTTATGTTTCTATTATTCTACTTTACAATCGATATGTCAACAAATAAAAATAAATCCGTTCAAAATCTAGTAAAATAAGCAACTTTAGACAGCAACAGGCGTGTTAAAATCCTGTAACAATTTATACGCTTATTAGGTACTTTTATCCATAAATTACCATACTGGTGGTTTAAAATTCAAGCCTTATAGGCTATGTTATTGTAAAACAAAGAAGTGAGAATAAACCAATGGTCGATAAAAAATTTATTGCTGATAAGATAAAAGAATTTCGCAAAAAAGCGGGATTGACACAAACAGAATTAGCACAAAAAATTGGCGTTGGTGAAAAACAAATCAGTAAAATTGAAAATTATACTAATCTGCCGTCACTTTCAACATTTTTTAAAATTATCGACTTTCTAAAAATTGATATTTCTGAATTTAAAATTAATACCATACCACTTATCAATAAAAATCGTTTAGAACTTGAAAAATTCATATATAGTTCGTCAGAAGAAGAATTAGAGTTTTTTGCAGGAGTTGTAAAAAGTTTTAAAAAATATAGGGATTATAAAAAATTTTAATAAATTTAACACTATATTAAGGTTGAAAAGCGTGCAATAATACAATTATTTTTCGTTTATTGTATAATATTCTCATAGTTATAAGCAATAATAGAAAGATGTATTATGAAATTAGAATCAACTCAAGCACAAAATTCATTCAAATATGGTTGGCTGCTTTCTCGTATATGGCCTTATATTAGACCTTATTGGTTTAGAATTGTCTTAACATTTATGGTTGCAATTCCATTAGGATTACTTGATGGTGTTACAGCATTTGCATTAAAACCCTTTATGGATTACGTTGTAGGCAAACAAGATTGGGTATTTCACCTATTTAACCACGAATACACATTAACATGGCAACTTTTTGCCTTCTTAATTCCATTCCTTGTTGTTGCATTTGCAGCTTTTCAAGGTTTGCTTAGATATTTGAATGAATATTTATCAACTTGGACAAGCCAACACATAACAAACGATGTAAAAATTGATTTATTTCACAAATTAATTTACATGCATCCTCAATTCTTTGATGAAAACTCTTCAGGTGTTATTATTCAAAGATATATGAATGACCCGCAAACAGCATCAGCTGGTCTTGTTGATCAAATTAAAACAATTACAACAAGTTTGTTTGGCGCTTTAGGTTTAATTGCGGTTATGCTTTATAGCTCTTGGAGATTAGCAATCGTTGGTGTTGTTGTACTTAACATCGCATTTTTACCTGTAGCTTTAATTAGAAAAAGAATCAAGTCTGCATCTAATAAAAATATGGTTATTGGCGGTAATATCACAACTAACATCAATGAAACATACAGCGGTAATAAAGTTATGGCAGCTTATGGCTTACAAGAACGTCAAGAAAAAGACTTCATCACTCAAATTTGGAATTCATTCAATGTAAATATGTCTTTAACTAAACGTGCAGGATGGATGTCACCAATTATGTACTTAATTGCATCAGTTGGTATTGCATTGGTTTTAGCTTATGGTACACACTTAATAAGTTCAGGTATAATGACTGCAGGTTCATTTGCATCATTCGTAACATCATTGTTACTACTTTATAAACCGGTTAAAACTCTTGGTAACACTTTAACTAATATACAAAATATTTTCGTTGCAATGGGACGTGTTTTTGAACTATTTGATGTAACTCCTGAAATAGTTGATGCTCCTGATGCTATTGAAATGAAATCTTTAGAAAAAGATATTAAATTTGAAAATGTTGAATTTGAATATGTTAAAGATGTTCCTGTAATTAAAAACTTGAATTTAACAGTAAATAAAAATGAAACACTTGCTATTGTTGGTAATTCCGGCGGTGGTAAATCAACTATAGTAAACTTATTACCTAGATTTTATGATTTAAAATCCGGTTCTATCAAGTTTGATGATGTTGATATCAGAAGATTTACATTAGAATCATTAAGAAAAAATATTTCTATGGTATTTCAAGACAACTTCTTGTATTCAGGTACTATCAAAGAAAACATCTTAATGGGTAATGAAAACGCAACAGAAGAAGATTTAAAAAATGCAGTTGAATACGCTCATCTACAAGATGTTATTGCAGAACTTCCTGAAGGCATAGAAACAAGATTAGGAGAAAGAGGTTTGACACTTTCAGGCGGTCAACGTCAACGTGTTGCAATTGCTAGAGCTATGATTAGAAAAGCACCTATTGTTATTTTAGACGAAGCAACCAGTGCTCTTGATAACGAATCCGAAGCTTTGGTACAAAAAGCTATTGATAACCTAATGAATAATAGAACTGTATTTATAATTGCTCACAGACTATCAACAATTAAAAACGCTGATAGAATTGCAGTTATAAACGAAGGTGAATTGTTTGAACTTGGCACTCACGATGAACTAATGGCTATTGAAAATGGTGCATACAAAGCATTATATGAAATGCAATTTAGAGCTCAAGAAGAAACCGTTCAATAAGGTAAAAATGACAGATAAGCAAAAAGTTTTAATAATAAGATTATCATCGTTGGGGGATGTTATTTTCAACATTCCCCTTGCTAATGTTTTAAAACAAAACAACTATGAAGTGTCTTGGCTTGTTGGAGAAAAGGGATTAGATGTAATACAAAATAATCCTTGTGTCGACAAAGTCTTTTTTGCTCCTGTTGAAAAATGGAAGAAAAATAAAAATATTTTCCAAAATATAAAAGAAATGATTGCAATCATAAAGGATTTGCGTAGCGAACATTTTGACATAGCAATAGACTCTCAAATGCTTATGAAGAGTGTTCTGTGGACAAAATTTTGTGGAGCCAAAAGAAGAATTATAGCAAAAGATGCAAAAGAATTTTCTATAATAGGCGCAAATGAAATAATTCCGGCAATAAAAGATAAATTTAACAGAAATATGGTTAATGCAAACCTTCGTTTTGCACAATATTTAGGACTTAATACAGAAAAAACAACGGTTACACTTCCGCCATCAAGTGAAGAAATAATCTCAAATGTTAATAACTTGTTGAAGGATTTGGATACCTCTAAACCAATTGCCGTAATTGCACCTACAACTACTTGGATTGGTAAACATTGGGATAAAGACAATTGGAAAGAATTAATCAAAAAAATAGAAAATGATTATACTTTAATTTTTACGGGTACTAAAAAAGATGAAGATTACATCAATTATATCGGTGGAGATAGACATCTATCACTTGCTGGCAAGACAAACTTAAAAGAATTTATAGAAGTTTTGCGTAGAGCCAATTTAGTAATTTCACTTGATAATGGGGCAACTCATCTTGCTTGGGCAACTCAAAAACCAAAAGTTCTTTCTATTTTCTGTTGTACTCCTAAAGGGCTTTACGCTCCAATTGATGACAAATGTTTAACGGTTTCAACAACCTCTTGTACCCCCTGCCATCATAGAAAATGTCAATTAAAAAACAATAAATATATTTGTACAAAATCACCATCTGTTAACGATGTAATAGAGGGTTTAAACACACTTATAAACAACCAATAACAAATTGTAACGAAAATTTAACATTTATCACTAAAAAACTAAACTTTTTATTATAAAATCCGTAATATAACATGTAATTGATAGAGTAATAGGGGTTATGTAATATGAGTTCAAATATACCTTCAATACAAAATATAGGTGATATAGACTTAAGCGCAGCTCGTTCTAAAGTAAATAGTGGCGTAGCCGGCGTTTGCGTATCAATATTCTCTGATGCAAAAGAAATTAATGCTCAACTTGATAAAGCTGAAAGCGCTGGTAAAAAAGCCAAAAGCAAGATTAAAGATGCAAACAACGACTTAGATAAGACAAGAAATAAAGTTGATGATGCAGAGAATAAACAAGACGATGCAAAATCAAAAGAAGTTGATGCAAAACAAAAAGAAGAACAAACAAAAAATAATAATTTAGATAATGTTAGCAGTTCTACACAAAATGTCAGCGAACAATCTAAAAGCAAAATTCAAACATTGGAAGCAGGACAAGCTCATTTAGAGTCATCAAACAATAGTGCTACAGCTACAGGACAATCAGCTGGCAATCAAATTGATACAAACGCAGCACAAATTCAAGCTTTAACTCAACAAAGTGAAGCAGCAATGGCTGAAATTAGTAATCTTGAAGGCAATGATGGTACCGGTTCAGGAGTACAAAGCGCATTAACACTAAAAACAGGTGCTGAAATTCAAGAAATGCAAGAAAAAGGTGATACACCTAAAAACGATAATTCTGCAAAAATAAATGAAAAATTACAAACAATACATAATAATGAAACACAAATACAAGCTTTAAGTTCACAAGCACAAGCTTCAAATGCTAACGCACAAACTGAAGCAAACGCTGCAACTCAAGAAGCTAATGAACAACAAGCACAAGCAACAAACGCTCAACAAGAGGCTAACGCACAAAACTCATCTCTTGACGGTTTTTCAGGAGTAACAAAACAAGTTGTCGCTGTTGCAAACGTTTTAGACTTGGCAGGCACAACACTTAGTGCTGTCGGTATAGGTGTACAAGCAGCAGGTTTAACAACAACTGCTGCAGGTACAGGCGTTGGCGTAACAGGTGGCATATTAACAGGCGTTGGTGCAACATTATCTGCTATTGGTATTCCATTAATCCCTGTATTTGGGGCTGGTGTACCTGTTGAAGCTGCAGGTGTTACAACTACAACAGGCGGAGCTACAACAGCAGGTACAGGCGCATCAGTTGCGGCTACAGGCGGAACCATTACATCCGTAGGAACAGGCTTAAAAACAACAGGTAGTGGTTTATCTACTACAGGCAAAGGTATAAAAACATCTGCTAACGTTGCTGATGTTGCGATTAACGTAGCTAAAGGTGATGTTGCAGGAGTTGTTTCTTCTGTAGCAAAAACCGTTGTATCTAGCGCTGGCACGATTAAAGGTGTAGGTTCAATTTCAGCACTTAATAATACCAAATTAGCAAGTGTTACAGAATTTGCAAGCAAACACAAATCAATGCTTTCTAACGCTGATAACATCGCAAATGCAGTTAAAGACGGAACAAACACTGTAAAAAAAGCTGTAAAAGGTGATGTTGCGGGAGCTGTATCTGATGGTTTGTCAGCAGTGTCTTCCGCACTTGGTGTTGGAAACGGTAAGGCTATAGCTAATGCAAGGGACCTTGTTAATGGTGCTTCAGGAGCAGTTTCAATTGGTTCCGATGTTTTAAACGGTAACGTTGATGGACTTGATACAACATTAGATGTATTGTCAACAGTGGCAAGTGTTGATGCTACTAGGAAACGTGGTTCAGACAATGATATCAGCGTATTTAATGATGTAAAAATCAAACATTCAGATAAACGTAGCACTTTATATAAAACTGCCGCAAAAGCAAAAAGTTTACATAAAGAGTTTAAACAAAACAACGGAACTAGCATATTTTAGCAAATAAATTTTCCTTGCATTATTATCTTCAAATGTTATAATCAACTAAAAGTGTTTATTACATTAAGAAGAAAAGGTGTTTAATTATGCAAGAACTAGAAAAACAATTCCACATTCACTGCGTTGAAGGCGATGTAGGTCGTTACGTAATTTTACCTGGTGATCCTGGTAGATGTGAATCAATTGCAGCATTGTTTGATGATGCTCATCACGTTGCTCAAAACAGAGAATACAACATTTACACGGGTACTTTATTAGGTGAAAAAGTTAGCGTTTGCTCTACCGGTATTGGTGGTCCATCAGCTTCTATCGCAATGGAAGAATTACATAACATTGGTGCAGATACATTCATCAGAACCGGTACTTGTGGCGGTATTGATTTAAATGTACAATCAGGCGATATCGTTGTTGCTACAGGCGCAATCAGATTTGAACATACATCAATGGAATATGCTCCAATTGAGTATCCTGCAGTTGCAAACTTGGATATCACAGTAGCTTTAAGACAAGCAGCATTAGCTATGGGTAAAACAACTCACACAGGTGTTGTACAATGTAAAGATGCATTCTATGGTCAACACAGCCCTGCAAAAATGCCTGTTTCATACGAATTATTACAAAAATGGGAAGCTTGGAAACGCTTAGGAGTTAAAGCTTCTGAAATGGAATCTGCTGCATTATTCGTTGTTGCAGATGCTTTAAAATGCCGTTGTGGTTCTTGCTTCCACGTAATTTGGAACCAAGAAAGAGAAGCAGCAGGCTTAGATCAAAAAATGAGTGAAGATACTTCTGCTGCAGTAAGAGTTGCAGTTGATGCATTAAAACTAATCATTGAACAAGATAGAGCAGCTAAAAAATAGTTTTTACTATATAAAAACAAACAGGGCGCAACCGTTTAGTTTGTGCCCTGTTTTATATTTACAAATATTATTTTCTTAATTTTTCAACGAATCGTTTTAAACGAGTCATTGCTTTTTTAAGATTTTCAATCGAATAAGCATAAGATATTCTTAAAAATCCTTCTCCACTATCGCCAAAGGCTGTACCAGGGACAACAGCAACATGTTCTTCTTCAAGAAATTTCATTGCAAATTCTTCACTTGTCATTCCGAACTCTTTTATGCAAGGAAAAACGTAAAATGCACCATATGGTTCAAAACATTTCAAACCTATTTCTTTAAATGCGTTCATTAAAAATCTACGACGTTGATTATAACTTTCACGCATTAACTTAACATCTTCATCACCTTTTTTAAGTGCTTCAACAGCCGAATATTGGCTTGTTGTTGGAGCACACATTATTGCATATTGGTGAATTTTCACCATTTGTTCAATAATTTCTTTCGGTCCGCACGCATAACCTAAGCGCCATCCTGTCATTGCATACGCTTTAGAAAAACCATTAATTAAAATAGTTCTTTCCTTCATGCCGGCAATACTTGCAATTGAAACATGTTTTTCTTTATATGACAGTTCTCCATAAATTTCATCTGACATTACATAAATATCATTTTCAATACAAACTCTTGCAATTTCTTCCAAATCTTTTTGTTCCATGATTGCTCCGGTTGGATTGTTTGGAAATGGTAAAATTAAAATTCTTGTCTTGTTTGTAATTGCATTTTTAAGTTCATTTGCAGTAAGTCTAAATTCATTTTCTTCTTTCAAATCTATAATTACAGGAGTTGCACCTGCCAATACAGCACATGGTTCATAAGAAACATAAGATGGTTGAGGAATGATAACTTCATCACCGACATTAACCATTGCTCTAAGACCAATATCAATTGCTTCTGATCCGCCAACAGTAACTATAATTTCGTTGTCAGGATTATATATAATATTTTGTGTACGTTTTAAATAATTTGATATTTCATAACGTAACTCTTTTAAACCTGCATTTGAAGTATAAAAAGTTTTACCTTTTTCTAACGCATAAATACCCTCTTCTCTTATATGCCAAGGTGTATCAAAATCTGGTTCCCCCACACCAAGAGAAATAACGTCTTTCATTTCACTAACAATATCGAAAAATTTTCTTATACCTGACTTTTTCAAGCCAATTACGGTTTTGGAAATTGGAATACTCACGGTGTTATAATCTCTCTTTCATCATCTTCTTTTTTGGAAAGTATCGTACCATGATCTTTGTATTTCTTTAAAATAAAGTGAGTTGCTGTACTTAAAACACTTTCCAGTGTAGATAGTTTATCTGATACAAAAGCTGCAATTTCTTTCAATGATTTTTCTTCTAATGTAATTAGTAAATCATAACCACCGGAAATTAAATAAACTGATTTAACCTCCGGATATTTATAAATACGTTCTGCAATTCTATCAAAACCTTGACCTCTTTGCGGTGTAACTTTAACCTCTATAAGCCCTGTAACTTTTTCAGTTGATGTTTTTTCCCAGTCAATAAGTGTATGATAACCGCAAATAATACCTTGTTCTTCTAAATCTTGCATTTCATTTAGAACTTCTACTTCTGTAGCTCCAAGCATTACTGCAAGTTCTTTCACGTCGATTCTACTATTCTTTTCTATAATTCGAAGTAATTCTTCTTTCATCTAAAACTCCTTTTGTATTTAAACCATTATAAATGATTAAATTATTTTAGGCATGCTTTTAACATTTTGTTTAATTATTTCTAAAGCCGTAATCTTTAGAAATAGTTCTGCCTATTGATGTTATTTTACTTTCTATGCAGTTTCTACAATGTGCAGGAGAATCATTTATACAAATTTTATCCGGATAAATTTCGTATTTTCTTCGATATTCACCTTCTGTAATATTTGGCATTACGACGTTTGCACCGGATTGAAGTGCAATAATTCTGCCTTTAGGATTAATTGTTTCCATTGCAGTTGTTGCAGGAATATTAATATTTTTAAGCAACAAACGAACTACAGCCATAACTCTTAGAGATAAATTAAACCGCTTTTCTTTATCTTTTTGAGTGTCTGTTCCTGTCCATAATGGTGTTTCCGGATGAGGTATATATGGTCCGATACCAATCATATCGAAATTATTTTCTTTAAAGAACAAAATGTCTTTCGCCAAAGATTCAATGGTTTGATTTGGTAAACCAACAAGACAACCAGAACCGGTTTCATAACCTAATTTTTGCAAATTTTTTAAACATTCTATACGCTTCTCATAACTCATTTTTGGATGCATTTCATGATACAAATTAACATCCGTTGTTTCGATTCTGATTAAATATCTATCTGCTCCGGCTTCTTTGTAGGCTTTATATTCCTCATAAGATTTTTCTCCCAAACTAAGTGTTAGAGCAACGTCCATTTTTTTTATTTCTTTAATTATACGAACCATTCGGTCTTGCGTAAAATAAGAATCTTCGCCAGATTGCAAAACTATTGTTTTATATCCATATTCAAAACCTTTTTTCGCAAAATCAATAATTTCGTCTTCTGACAATCTGTATCTTTCAAGTTTTTTATTAAAACAATTTAATCCACAATATTTGCAAGTATTTTTACAGATATTTGAAAATTCAATTAAACCTCGTAAATGAACCTCATCACCGACATACTTTTTACGGCATTCATCTGCATATTCAAAAAGTAAGTTGTCATCACTATCAAGAAGTTTCACAATTTCATCTTGTGAAACCTCTTTATCGGTATTAAATTTGTCTAAAATAGATTTAATCATTATTTAACCGAATCAATTATTCCACCACCAATCACAACATCATCATTGTAAAATACGGCTGATTGACCTACAGCAATTGATTTTTGCATGTTATCAAAAATAACCTCAACATCACCATTTTCAATTGGACGAATAATTGCGTCGGTTGGTTCCTGTGTTGAACGAATCTTAGCTTTACATTTCATTTCAGAATCAAGATTTTCAATAGAAATCCAATTCATTTTTGTTGCAACTAAAGTATTATGCATAGTTTTATCTTTAAAACCAACAACAACTTCATTAGAATCTTTTCTAAGTTCCAAAACGTAAAGAGCCTCAGTTGAGGCAACCCCTAAACCTTTTCTTTGACCTGTTGTATAATTCCAAATACCGTTATGTTGACCTAAAATTTTACCGTCAGTATCTACAATATTGCCAATTTTATTTTTTACTTGAAGTAATTCGTTATAATCTCCTTCGTAAAAATCTTGGCTATCCGGTTTTTCAGCAACTTCCAAACCATGCTTTTTAGCAATATCTCTAATTTCTTCTTTTGTAAAATCACCCAAAGGCAACATTATATTTGCTAATTGGTCTTGTCTTAGTCTATATAAGAAGTATGATTGATCTTTTTTAGGGTTTACACCACGTTTTAATAAGAATCTTCCATTTTCACCTTGAGCTATTCTTGCGTAGTGACCTGTTGCAAATTTATCAAAATCTATACCGTTTTGTTTTGCTAAGTGTGGAAGAACATCAAATTTAATTAGAGAGTTACACCAAATACAAGGGTTTGGAGTTCTTCCTGATAAATATTCTTTCTTAAAATTATCCAGAACGATTTTTTCATATTGTTCAGCACAATCAAAAACATGGAATTCAATTCCAATTTCTTCACAAATTTTTCGTGCTGATTCAATATCTTCTTTTTCATCAGGACCAAAACATGCTCCATGTGTTGATTTTTTTTCGGGAAGAGCGTTAATCTTTTCTTGAATTTCTTTATAAACGCCACCTTTTCCCCATATAGCCATTGTTGCGCCTACAACTTCATGACCTTGCTCCTTTAACATTAAGGCTGTTGTTGAGGAATCTACACCGCCTGACATACCAACTAATATTTTCATATATTTATCCTCATTCCATATTTTCTGAAAAAATTATAGCACAAATAGCGAGGAGGGCGGAATTTGATAAATCAAATTCCGCCCAGAGTATTTTAAGCGAGAGTATATAAAATTTTATTCGTTTTTATTGTCAAAATTTAATTATAAAAATTATTTTCCGATTTCGGCTGCTTTTAAAGCCATAGATTTTGTAATGTTCATAACGGCTAAGTTGGCTTCATAAGCTCTTTGAGCCATCATTGCATCGGCAATATCAACCATAGCATTTACATTTGAACTTCTAATATAACCGCTAGCATCTGCATCAGGATGTCCAGGTTTGTAGATTCTTTCCCCAGGAGTTGGATCTTCTACAATACCGCCGTAAGATACCCCACCTGAAAGTGCACCATGTTGAGATAAACCAAATGTTCCATCTTGCATGTTATTTAAAATTGCGTTGAAAGATTCACCTTGAATTGAGTTCAATACAGGAATTTTTCTCACATAATTTGGAGTATCAATATTTGCAATGTTCTTTGCATGAATATCTAATCTTGCACCGTGTGCTTTTAAGGCTTTTGAGCCTATGTACATTGAATCTAAAATTCCCATATTTTACCTCGCTTTGTTTTAAATACTTTTTACAAAATATATATCGTTATCTTCCTACGTTAACTACAGTTTTCATCATAGAAATTACATTAGACATACGACGTGTTGCCATTGTGTAAATTAATGAGTTTTCTTGCATACCGATTAATTCATCAGCTACATTAACACCTTCAGCTGTTCCTTGTTGCACTACGCTTGTTGTACCCATTTCTTTTGAAAGTTTTGTTTCTAATGGACCTGATGCATTACCCAAGCATGTTGCAAAGTCTAAATCTTGTCTTACATAGCCAGGAGTATCAACGTTTGCTATATTTTGTGTTAATAATTTTTGTCTTTTTGCTACTAAATTTAATACTTGTGATGTTCTTCCGAAACTGTCTACTGGATTGAATGCTACCATTTTATTACCTCGCTTATTTTCTTCTCTTTAATTTGTTAACTCAACTATGATTCTCTGATATTGATTGACTTGTTATACATATCATCTGTCATTTTCAAAACACTCATACTTGCCAACATTGAAGCATTTAGTCTTAACATTTCATTAACTGATGTATAGATATTTGTGTTTGAATTTTCCAAATAGTTTTGAGTAATCATATTGTGCTCTTTAACTAATTGAGGTTCACCGGATTCTTCTGTTTGCCAAACTCTGTTACCGTGAGAGTCTTGTTGTAAACCTTCAGGACAATCAAATTGCACTACAGGAATTGTACCCAAGCATTTACCTTTGCTGTCCATTGCAGATTCATAAGAGAAAACTCTTCCATCCGGTTTTATTTGAAATTTGTATAAGTTTGCCGGAAGTTTAATTCCTGCGCCTACAACCCAGCCATCATTTGTTAAAAGATAACCGTCTTTACCTCTTTTGAAAGAACCATCTCTTGTATAAGCAACTTCTCCGTCTGGTGAAACAACAGGAATAAAACCTTCACCATCGATTGCAACATCATAAGGATTTCCTGTAATTTTCATGCTACCTTTTTGATAATCTGTTCTTACTGCACCGTGAACATAACCGTCATCTGATAACATTTGTTCAAAACGAACAGCTTTATAACCATTTGTGCTATAGTTTGCAAAATTTGTACCTACATAGCCTAATCTTTCGAATTGGCTTGATGCGTTATTGATATTTTTTCTGATTATACCTTGCATATTGTACATAATTATTACCTCGCTTAAATTAATTTACTTAGTTTGCTGAACCTAATTGACTGATTGTTTTTTGAAGATTTGAATTTTCAATTAAAAACATTTGTCTGTTTGCTTCGAAAGTTCTTTTTACCGGCATCAAGTTCATAAATTCTGTTTGTAATGCTACGTTAGAATATTCGCAATAACCTTGTTGAACTTGTGGATTTACAATGCCTGCACCGTTTTGGTCCACAATACCTAGGTTAGCAACATGTTTTAATTTTTTAGTTTTTCTATCTAAAACGCTGATTGCACCTCTTGTATTAACAACGACATCCTTAGCTCCTTTTGGTAAGATACCGAATTTGATTGGAACACCAGTATTAGATAAAACTTTGTTACCGTCTAAATCTAAGAAGTTACCATCAACATCGATTTTAAAACGACCGTCACGAGTCATTCTTACACCGTCAGGAGTTTGAACTTGGAAATAACCTTTAGAAGCCATTGCTAAATCTAGAGGATTATCTGTGATTGAAAGCCTTCCAACTGTATCATCAACAACAGTTGATAAACCATCAACACCTAAATATTCAGTAAATGATGAAACAACAGCTTCTTTACGTTGATAACCAACTTTATCAAAGCCATTTACGTTGTCAGAAGCATTAGCCATTAATGCTGTTTGAACTTGCATAGCTTTAATTGCTGTTTTTAAACCGTTTTCGTTAAATTGTACGCCGCTATTTAATCTCATAATTACCGCCTCGCTATATTTCTCTTATTCTTTTAATCGGATAAATTCAAGTAAAGTAGAGTAAATTGATTAAATCTCATATATTTAGTGGATTTTACTTCATGTATAATGATAATTTTTAGAAAGTCAAAAAAATTGCTTGACATAATTTTTTTTACCGTTTACAATAGAGAGGTCAACACATGACACGCCGGCATAGCTCAACGGTAGAGCAACGGTTTTGTAAACCGTAGGTTGTAGGTTCGATTCC
>URRM01000033.1 GCA_900550295.1 uncultured bacterium | reverse complement strand
GCATTAATGAGGGGGGGGGAGCGGAACGCTCACGCCTCTATTCGTTGTATTTAAACCTTATTATTTATTTTCGTCGTTTTTATGTTGTTCTTCTTCTAAGATATGTTCAGGATTAATATTCTTTTTACGTGTGATACTAATTAAGCTTAAACCAAACATAATTAGTAAAAGTACTAACATATAAATTAAATAGTGTCCGATAGAACCAACTAAGGCTGTCGCAATTGCACCACCGACGATAGCAACAAATGTAATTGTAACTACTGTTTTATTTTGTGATAAACCTGCTTTTAGTAGTTTATGGTGGATATGTTCCGCATCAGCAACGAAAGGAGAATGTCCTTTCATAATTCTACGTAAAGTTGAGAATGTGATATCAATAATTGGAACTGCTAATACTACGAAAGGCAATAAAATAGCCAGAGTTGCTGTTTTCATTACACCTGTAATTGACAAACTTGCTAATAAAAATCCTGAAAATAATGAGCCTGAATCGCCCATAAAGATTTTTGCAGGATTGAAGTTGTAAGCTAAAAATGCTAACATTGAGCCGGATAAAATAAATGCAATTAATGCACTGATTGAGTTTGACGGAGTCATTGAAACTGCTACAATCGCCAAAGTAATAGAGTTTACTGTGATTACAGAACCAGCCAATCCGTCAACACCGTCAATAAAGTTTACTGCATTACAGATACCTACAATCCAAAGAAGAGTGATTGGATAAGATAACCACCAAGCAAGGTGAACAACAGAACCCATTTGGAATGGATTAAAAATGGTGTCAATTTTTACGCCTAATAAATAAACTACTGTAACGATAGCAACTTGAATAAAAAGTTTAAATTTAGCGTTCAAGTTGTAAACGTCATCAACCAAACCTAGTAAAAACATTAAAGAACCACCCAAAAGAATTCCTGAAAGTAAACTTCCATAAGGATAGTAGCTTAAAAATACCAATAGCAAGAAAGTTAGCATTGTACTTGTCCAAATAGCAACGCCGCCAAGTCTTGAAACAGGAATTTTATGAATTTTACGTTCGTTTGGAAGGTCGACTAAGCCTTCTTTTTTTGAATATGCAATAACGATTGGAACAATGAATATACCTATAATTAAAGATATAAGCGCTCCAATAATATGTACTTGTGATTGTCCTAATGTTGTAAGAATTTTTCTATCTCCTATTTATTATATAATGGGTACTTTTGGCAAAGTTTTAAAGAGCGTTCTTTCAAGTTCTTTAATGCAGTTTCATCATCAGAATTTTTAATTGCTTCTGCGATAATTCTTGCAACTTCTGCCATATCTTCTTCCTTGAAGCCTCTTGTTGTTACAGCTGCAGAGCCAAGTCTGATACCACTTGTAACAAATGGGCTTTGAGGATCGTTTGGAACTGTGTTTTTGTTTGCAGTAATGCCAACAAGTTCAAGAACGTTTGCCATGTCTTTACCTGTCTTGCCTTGACGCCTAAAATCTAATGTCATCAAGTGGTTTTCTGTCATTCCGCCAACAATGTCCATTCCTTCATCGATTAAACCTTGTGCTAATGCTTTTGCGTTTTTAACGATTTGTTCAGCATAGGCTCTGAATTCAGGTTTTGATGCTTCTAATAACGCAATTGCTTTTCCTGCAATAATGTGTTCTAAAGGTCCGCCTTGTGTCCCAGGGAAAACAGCTTTATCAATTCCTAAAGCATGTTCTTGTTTACACATAATAATTCCACCTCTAGGACCTCTTAATGTTTTATGAGTTGTTGTTGTAACAAAATCAGCATAAGGTACAGGTGATGGGTGAACTCCGCCGGCAACTAAACCTGCAATGTGCGCAATATCAACCATCAAGTAAGCACCAACTTTATCGGCAATTTCTCTGAAACGTTTGAAATCAATAACTTTTGAGTAATTACTTGCACCGGCAATAATCATTTTTGGCTTATGTTCTTTTGCTAGTTTTTCAACGTTATCATAGTCGATAATGCCTTCGTCATTAACACCATAGCTTACAATGTTAAAATACATACCTGAAAAGTTTACCGGTGAACCGTGAGAAAGGTGGCCTCCATTTGATAAATCCATGCCCATTACAGTATCGCCAACTTTTAGCGCATACAAAAATACAGCCATATTTGCTTGAGCACCACTGTGAGGTTGAACATTGGCATGATCTGCGCCAAATAATTCGCATGCTCTTTTTTGTGCTAGTTCTTCAATAACATCAATGTTATCGCAACCGTTATAAAATCTCTTATGAGGTTTACCTTCGGCATATTTATTAGTCAAAACTGTTCCGCAAGCTGCCATTACGGCTTTTGATGTAAAGTTTTCACTTGCAATAAGTTCAATTGTATTTTGTTGTCTGTTTAGTTCTTTTTCAACTAATTCAGCAACTTGTGGATCTGTTTCTCTTATAATATCAAGTTCCATTTATACACACTCCTTAATCTTGATTAATTATAAGGTAAAAATTCTTATCGGGCAAGTTATTTACAAAACAGACGGCGCTTAATTCTAAGCGCCGTCTATAGATTTATAATTCTTGTGCTTTTTAGTTAAGAGGGATTCTTAATTTTTGACCAATTGAAAGGGCATTTGGATTTTTCATGTTATTTGCCTCTTTAATTGCTTCTTCATATTTTACAGAATAAGAACCATAAAATCTGATAATGATGCTTTCTAAAGTATCACCTTCTTGAACAGTATAAACTTCACCCTGATTAGTGCCGGTAGCAACTTTTGTTTTAGGAGCTGTTGCACCCGTAGCATCTTTATCTGCAGGAATAAATGTAATTGCAGTATCTTCAATTTTTGTGTCCGGAACTTTTGTTGAAATATCTTCAGCCGATTCGTTCAAACTTTTCATTGAGAAACCTATTAAAGATGTAATGATTAACATTACCACTGCACCTGCAATAAAACCGGTAATAAGGTATACTGTAGGTGATTTGTCTTGTTTGCTGTGTTGTTTGAAATTATTCCAAAGCATATCAAGTTCACGTTCCTTCAATTGTGGTGCAATTGATTTTGCGACTTGTTTTGTTTGTGTACTTGCTATTTGAGCTTGACGTCTGTATTTTGCAATATTTTCTAAAGCTTGAATTTTCTCTTTAGACAAATTTGCACGTCTTAGGGTTGTACTTTTCATAATTGCCTCATTTAGTCTAGTTATAAAAATCTTTATATTAATGTTACCATAATAAGTGAATATATACAAGAAATGACCTGGAAATTAATACATACGGATGAGTTTTTTTTAATTTGGTTCAAGTTTTGATTTTTTATCGCCGAAATCACCTGTACAAACACAAGGAGATAAGGACTCAAATGTCAGAACAAATTTTTGCACCCGAAGAAATGGTTTTTACACAAGACGAAAAAAACTTAGCATTAAAAGAATTAGAAAACGCTCGACTAGCACATCAAAGATACTTAATTAAACAACAAGATGAAGATTGGAATGAAGCAATTGAGGGTTATATTAATGCAGCAAAACACAATCCGGAAATACCGGAAGTTTACTATCGTTTGGCATTTTTAATGTGGGAAAAAGGTGAAATTAACGTTGATGCAGCAATTGCTCAATGTAAAATGGCATTAGATTGTTCTCCTGAAAGTGCAAATGCATACATTTATAAAGGTTATTTTGATAAATTAGCAGATAACTATTTAGATGCAGAAACAGAATTTAAAAAAGCTATTCAATTAACAGGCTTAAAATCAGCAAGACCTAGAATTTTGTTGTCATTGGCAATTTTAAGAAAAATGGGACAAGAAAGAACAACTTTCAAAGATATATTGAACTTTGTTTATTATTTTATTTCAGGTTCAATTATGTTATCTTATGATATTCCATCTTTGAAAATTCTAACTCGCTCATTTAAAGACGATTTTGCAGTGTTAGCTTACCAAAAAACAGGTATATTACTAGAAAAAATGCACATGACAAAAGCTGCATACAGTTTGTATGAAAAAGCTGTAAAAACAACAGGTCATAAAGAAGTATTTTTATCAAAAATGGGTGATATTTCAGTAAAAAATAAAAATCCTGAAAGTGCTTATGAAGCTTACAAACAAGCATATCAATCAAATCCACAAGATAAAGTTGTTTTAATGAAGCTTGCAACTTTAACTCAAACATATTTTCCTGAAATGATTGAAGATTCAATTGATTACTATACACAACTTTTGGAACTTCAACCTGAAAACAGTGCGTTCATTTACTATGAATTAGGTCATTTATATATTAAAAAAGGTGACAAAATCAATGCAGTAAGTGCATTTAGATTAGCTTTAGAACAAGATAAAACAAATCCGTTCTATCACAACTCATTAGCTTATGCATACATTAAAGCAGAATTGTTTGAAGATGCAATCTCTCACTACAATACAGCTATTAGTATTAATCCTGATAATGAATGGACAGCTATGGTTTGTCATGCTTTAGGTTCAACTTATGCTGAAGTTTATGGAAATTTAGATTTAGCAATTGATAAATTTAGAGAAGGTATTGAACTTGATGATAAAAATTATGAATTGAAATTATCATTAGGTGATGCGTTAATGGCTTCAGGTAATGTCGATGATGCTATTCGTTCATATTGTGATGCTATCTCAACTGAACCTGATAATTTCAGAGCATATTCAAAAGCCGGTTTAGCTTTATGGGAAAAAGATATGATTGAAGAAGCTATTATTTCTTATCATAAATCTATTGACTTGAACCCTAATTTTGATATTGCACAAAACAACCTAGGTGTTATTTACCTTGATGGACTAGGTTGTGCGGAAGATGCACTTCCATTCTTTGAAAAGGCAATAGAAGTTAACCCTTCATACACACTTGCATACTTCAACGCAGGTAGAGCAAACGAAATGTTAGGTAATAAAACTCAAGCAGCCGAATACTTCCAAATGGCACTTGATATGAATAAATTAACTGAAGACTTAGAGGAGTCTGATATACAACAAAGATTACACTCGCTATTTGAATTATAAAAATTCACGGGACTGGAAACAGTCCTTTTTTTTACTTGAATTTTATTGTTTTATGTAACAATTTTTGTAATGTTTGTTATTTATATGTGGAAGAATGTTTTATATAAACTATAAAACTAGGAGATATTTATGCCTGTAATTAACGAAAAATTTCAAATCCATACTAATGGATTTACCGACATCATTGACATTACAAAAAATGTTCAAAATAGTGTTTATATGCACTCATTAAAAGATGCCTCGGTATTGTGTTATGTTTCAGGCAGTACAGCTTCGCTTACAACGATTGAATTTGAACCGGGGCTATTGGTAGATTTGCCGGAAGCGTTGGAACGTGTAGCACCTCAAAATATTGAATATCACCATGACGAAACTTGGCATGACGGTAATGGTTACGCACACGTTAGAGCTGCAATAATGGGTAATTCTTTGAATATACCATTAATTGACGGTGCGCTACAACTGGGTACTTGGCAACAGGTCGTTTTGATTGATTTCGATAACAAAGCTCGTACAAGAACTGTTTATGTTCAAATTATTTACTAATCTTTAGGTCGTTGCATTGTTAATAAAATTTCTTGAGGTATAAAACTTTCTAATACCCCGAAATCGGCTGTTGCAAAGAAAAATTCTAACATTTCGCCTTTACCGATATCAATGCTGTCAAATGGAATACTTATGTCTAAAACGTTGTCGTATGCAACTTTTATATCGTCTGAATTTTGTGAACACCACAATTCACCGGCAATAGATTTTGAAAATTGCAATGGTCTAACCATTCCGTTTACTAATGACAGACGTATTTCTGTGCTGAATTTTTCATGCGTAATCGGATAAACATCTTCTGATTTGTTTGTTAAACGAATGTGTGAAAGATTTTGTCTTCTATCGTTGTTACGCATGTAAATATATAATTGGTGAATTACGTTTGTATTGTTTTCTTTTACTTCTTCATCAATATAGAATCTCAAGTATAAATTATCTTCGTCAAAACCGAACTTAATTTTATCAAAAAGTCGATGGCTTTCTTCATATTTAACTTCGGGGATGTTAATTACTCCGGCATTTAACCATTCGTCATCAATTTTATCTTGTCCGTCCATAATTGGAGTAATTGATGCTGTTGGCATGCTTGAAGCACCCATATTCATAACAAGAAGTGGTGATTTTAAATATTCAGGAATTTCTAAACCTAAGTTTCGATAAACATTTTTTAAATGTTCTCTGAAAAGATAATCAAATACGTGATCTTGTCCTGAATGGTTAGGTTCACCATACCACCAGAACCAGTCACTACTTTCTGCCATATAAATTTCTTGTTGTGCCTTTTCCAGATTTTGATGTTCAGGATGTTTTTGTTTAAAATCAATAAAGTCATCTCGAACATTTTTTAAATAATTCCAAGCCTGATTTTTGGTAGGTTCTCCAATCCACATTTGGAAATTTCTGTTAATCCAAGAACCGGAGTAAATTTTTGGTAATTTTTTTATGTTTTTATCTTGTTGGATGTAATCACTAATCAAGACAGTTTCAAGTGTATCATCATTTTCTATTAAGCTATAAATCTCTCTCAAAAATCCTGCACCATCGTCAGGATAGTTTTCCCAAGAATTTTCACCATCCAGTGCAATTGTCAATAAATGAGAATCGTCAGGTGATGCAAAAATTTTGCTTTGTACAATTTTAATTCTATCAAACAAATCCTTTGCTGCCTTTTTAGAATCTACATTTGGATATTCGTAACTAATTAAATTTGGAATTAATGAATCTCTAAATATAACGTCAATTTTAGAATTTTTTGTTTTGTATTCATATGGTTTTAGCAAGTGGTATGGATCTGCTAAATAACCTTTAAAATCTCTGACAAAATCAAAGTTAATAGAGTTTGCCAAAATACCTTCATCAGAAATTGTCCATTCAACGCCCAAATCACTAAGCATATCAAGAGTTTTTGAACTTACACATTGTTCTGGGGGCCAAATACCTTTAGGTCGTCGTCCAAAAAGTTCTTCCATTTTGTCTAATGCCATTTTTGTTTGAACAATGGCATCTTTTGCCATTTTTAAATTGCTTGGTAAAACTTCCGGATTTTGAATATTTCTATACGCACATTTTATATCTAATAAAATTGGTAAAACCGGATGATAATAAGGACTTGTTGTAATCTCAATCTTTCCTGCATCCATAAAATTTTTGTATGTTGGAATGATTTGTCTTATTATTTCTCTTTGATATTCTAAAATTTCCTTTCTGTCTTCAAGTGTGAAATTACAACCTTTTTGTGCAAGTTCAGCAAGTTCAGGATAAATTTCACCATAAATTGGATCGAACCAAGCAAGGTTAAACCATGCCATTATGTCGGAATATTCTTGATCTGAATAAGCATTAATGTCTGCAATATTTTGTTCTACTCTCTTTTCATAAAGCGCTTTATATGCTTTGTGATGAGAAATCATTGATTGAAAATTTGCATCAAAGAAGTTGCTTAAAATGAACCTTTTGTCGTCTGCTGTCAAATCTTCAATCGGAGAAATACTTAATCTTGAATGAACGTCGTGGGCTCCTTTTTCGCCATATTTTTTCAAAGATTGTAATAACAATGGAACTAAATTGAAATTCAATTTCAATTTAGGAAATTCATTCATAATCAAGACCATATCAAGGTAGTCTTTTACTGCATGCATTCTAACCCAAGGCATCAAAAAATCACTCTCAGCGCTAAGCTGATAGTCAGGTTGATGCATGTGCCAATAAAAGGCTATTGATAGTTTTTTTTGTTCTCCGACCATTAATTTTATAGTAACGAAAAAACATACCCTTTGCAAGTTTTTTAATTAACTAAACAAATATCGTTTGTTCTCGGTCTGGTCCAACGCTAATAATTGAAACTGGAATTTCAAATAACTCTTCTAAGCGTTTTAAATAGTCTTTTGCCTCTTGTGGAAAATCTTCGTATGATTTTATATTTGATAATGAACAATTCCACCCTTTATGTGTTTCATAAATAGGTTCTAAATATTTATGCATAAAGACGTCTGTTGGATATTCGGTATAAATTTTCCCATTTCGTTTATCTTTATATGCAGTACAAATTTTTATTTCATCAAAATCATCAAAAATATCAATTTTTGTTATTGCCATTGATGTTAAACCACTTACAAGTACGGCGTATTTTGCGATTACAGCATCAAACCAACCGCAACGACGTGGACGTCCTGTTGTTGTACCAAATTCTTGTCCAATTTCTCTGATTTTGTCACCTGTAGAGTCGCTTAATTCAGTGATGAAAGGACCTTCGCCGACTCTTGTTAAATACGCTTTTGAAACCCCGATGATTTCTTGTATCATTGTCGGTCCATAGCCACTACCGGTTCCTGCACCACCACCAATTGGATTTGAACTTGTTACAAATGGATATGTACCATAATCAATATCAAGCATTACGCCTTGGGCACCTTCAAAAAGAATAGATTTGTCCTTGTTTTCGTTTAACATTTTTTGCCAATCAAAGCAAACATAAGGCTCAAAAATCTTTTTGTATTGAGCACAAATGTTTAATAGTTCTTCTTTTGAATATTCTTTTAGTCCGTAAACTTCTTTTAAAATTTTATTCTTTAAGGGTAAAATTATATCAATTTTTTCGGAAAGGGTTTCTTCATCAAATAAATCGCCAACTTTTAATGCGCAACGAGCCATTTTGTCCGTATATGTTTGACCGATTCCTTTTCTTGTAGAACCTATTTTTCCTTTTTTTACGGTATCTTCTGCCCAACCGTCAACTGCCGTATGCCATGGCATTGTAATTGTAGCAAGAGGGCTTAGTTTTAATTTTGATAAATCTATACCTCTGGAAATTAATTCGTTAGTTTCTTGTTCGAAATTTTCCGGTAAAATAACTGTGCCGGCTCCGATAAAACAAATTTTGTCACCATATAAAATTCCAGAAGGAACTAAATGTAATTTATAAGTTTCTCCATTGTAAACAACTGTGTGGCCAGCGTTACAGCCTCCTTGATAACGAATTACCATATTTGCTTTTTCCGCTAACAAGTCTGTAATTTTTGCTTTACCTTCATCACCCCATTGTGCGCCAACTACTACAGTATTTTTCATTTTTATCTTCTTTCTTTTAATTTTTTTATTAATTTTGGTAAGATTTTAAAAACATCCCCAACAATTCCAATATCTGCAATTTTAAAAATAGGAGCGTTTTTGTCCTTGTTTATAGCTATAATCTTGTCAGAACTTGTCATGCCAACTGTGTGTTGTATAGCACCGGAAATTCCACATGCTATATAAATTTTAGGTACAACTGTCTTACCTGTTTGACCAACTTGAATTGAACTATCTGCAAGTCCCATATCTACGGCGCCTCTTGATGCACCAACAGAACCTCCTAATAGTTTTGCAAGTTCTTCCAATAATTCAAAACCTTGTGCGGATTTCATTCCTCTACCGCCGGCAACAATAATTTCCGCTTCATCAATTCTTGTGTCAGTAAATTGCATATTAGGTTTGAAATCAATTAATTCTACTCTTTTTTCAATGTTTGATAAATCCACATTAATATCAATAAATTGGGTATCTTTTTCGATTTTACAATCTGATTTTTTTAACACTTTTGGTCTAACTGTTGCCATTTGCGGATAATTTTTGCACAAAATTGTAGCCATTAAATTACCACCAAATGTCGGACGAGTTGCTGCAAGTTGACCTTTTTCGTTAATATCTAATTCTGTGCAGTCAGCAGTAAGTCCTGTGTTTAAGGTTGAAGAGATAACCGGAGCCAAATCTCGCCCTTGTGTTGTTGCGCCAATTAAAACGATTTCAGGTTCAACCTCTTTGATTAAATTTAAAGCTATGCTTGAATAATAATCTGTATTATAGTCTTTTAAATCCTTTGCGGTTGCAATATAAACTTTGTCAAAACCGTTTTGACTTAATATCTTTTTATTTTCTTCTAATTTTGTATCATCTCCAATTAAAAATGCTGAAATTTCACAGTTATTAAGCTTTTTGTCAAGTTTTTGTGCAACACAAGTAAGTTCTAAAACGACATTTAAAACTTGACCTTGTCTATCTCTTTGTGCGTAAATCAAAATTCCTTTAGCCATTTAACACCTCAAGAATTTTTTCTACTGCATTGTCACTTGAAATATTTTCAAAAATTTCACCACTAACTTTTTGCTTAGGACGAAAAGCTTTACTTACACAGGTTGGAGAGCCTTTTAAACCTACTCTTTCAGGTTCAATACCAATATCTTCGTGAGAATAAAAAAGAATTTTGGCATTTTGTGCAGTTTTAAAACCCTTAATCAGCGGTCTTCTTGGTTCATAATCGCATTTTAGCATACACAAAACTGCAGGAAGTTTTACTTTTAATGTTTCTAGTCCGTCTTCAACTTCTCTTTTTGCAAAAATATAACCATTTTCGACTTTTTCAATTTCTTTTACATAAGTTACCAAAGCATAGCCTAAGTTTGTTGAAATAGTCGGACCTGTTTGTGCTGTATCGCCGTCTGTTGCAAATTGACCGCATAAAACTAAATCTGTGTTTTCTTCAATCTTTGTTTTAATTGCAGTAGCTAAGGTTCGACCGGTCGCAACTGTGTCAGCTCCGGCAAATTTTTTGTCAGACACAACAAATCCGCCATCAACACCAATTGAAATTGCCTTTCGGATAATTTCTTCGGCTTGAAGCGGCCCCATTGTTAACGCCGTAATCTTTACGGCAGAATCTTTATCTTTTAATCTTAGTGCGGTTTCTAGTGCATAACTGTCAAATGGATTGATAACACTTTCAACGCCTTCACGTTGGATCGTATTGTGTTCAGTCCACTTAATATCTGCTGTATCCGGAACTTGTTTGACACATACCGCAATGTTCATAACTATTGTTTTTTAGCTTGTTTCATTTGAACATCTAATGCTGCATTGTGAGCTAACATATAAACTGAACAAATTTTGTAATTTTTCAAATACCATGCACAAGCATCTTGTGAACAAACTTTTTCAAAATCAGCGCCTGCTGACATTAAAGGGCAAAATGGAATATTTTTGTCTGCCATAACCTTACTAACCTTTCTTTAACAAGTTACAATTTTCATCTCTCTTACGTTCTTGATCTTTATAAATTCTTGTTCTATTTATAACTTCATCAAAATCAATTTTGTGAGCATCAAAATCAGGTCCGTCTACACAAGCGAACTTAACTTCACCGCCGACAGTAATTCTGCAAGCACCGCACATACCGGTACCGTCAACCATAATAGGGTTCATACTTGCTTCAGTGTAAATACCTTTATCACGAGTTAAATTTGCAACAGCTCTCATCATAGGCATTGGACCTACTGCAATTGCATAATCAACTTTTTCTTGATTCATAATTCTTTCTAAAACTTGAGTTACAAATCCTTTTTCGCCTAAAGTACCGTCATCTGTTGTAATAAACAATTCTGTGCAAGCATCTTTCATTTTTTCTTCCCAGAAGATAAGTTCTTTTGTTCTTGCACCCATAATCATATAAACTTTGTTACCTGCTTCTTTGAAGGCTTTTGCGATTAAGTAGCAAGGGGCTGCGCCATAACCACCTGCCAAGCAAACAACTGTACCGTATTTTTTTATGTGTGTTGGTTGACCTAAAGGTCCTACCAAATCTGCTAACTCATCACCAACATTAAGTTCTGCAAGTTGTTTTGTAGAATAACCAACAGCCATGAATACTAATGTTAAGATACCGTTTTCTTTGTCAACATCAGCGATTGTTAGTGGAACTCTTTCACCGTCTTTTGTTGCTCTGAATATAATGAATTGTCCTGCTTTTGCGTTACGAACTACAAATGGCGCTTCGATTTGAATTTCATATTGGTTTGGACAAATTTCTTTCTTAGATATAATTTTATAAGCCATTTTTACTATCCTTTTTTGATTAAAATAAATTCTAATTTATTATAACACAAGTATTGTTTCATGTATAATAAAAAAAAATAAATACTACAGGTGATGTATGAAAAACATAGCAATAATATTAGCATCAGGTACAGGCGAACGTTTTGGCGAAAAAATTCCTAAACAGTTTTATAAATTTGAAGGTAAAACAATCTTGGAACATTCTATTGATGCATTTGAAAATAATAAAAATATTGATGAAATAATTTTGGTTACAAATCCGAAGTTCAGAGATTTGGCAGAAGAAATTTTGAAAAATAATGATTATAAAAAGGTTACAAAACTTTTGAACGGAGGTAAAACAAGGGTTGAAAGTTCTTATGTCGGAACCTCAGAAGCGCCTGAAGAATCTAATGTTTTAATCCATGATGCGGTTAGGGCTTTTGTTACACAAAAAATTATTGATGATAATATTGAAGCTCTAAAAAAATATGAAGCTGTCGGAACAGCTATTGATACTGTTGATACTATAATTCAAGTTGACGAAAGCAATGTTATTACAGCAATTCCGCCAAGAAAATTTTTGAAACGAGTTCAAACTCCGCAATCTTTTAGAGCTAATTTAATCAAAAAAGCTCATGAAATGGCTTTAAAAGATGAAGATGCAAACTTCACAGATGATTGCGGGCTAATTTTACGCTATAACCTAGCACCAATACACATTGTAGACGGTGATGAACTAAACATCAAAATCACGCACAAAAACGACCTAAACGTCATCAAAAATATGCTTAGTTAATATATTTACAATAGTAATATAATTGCTAAAACGAGTAACTTACTCTATAATGTTTGCATTACTTATAAAGAAAGAATAGACAATATGGCAAAGGATTTTGAATCATATTTAGAGAGTTTAAACTTTAATAAGCATAATACCGAGGCAAGAAACCTTCTTGGTCTGGTATACAATGAAATGGGCGAGACGATCGCAGCCCTCAGTGAATGGGTTTTATATGGAGCGGGTTCTTTATTTCAATATATAAAGGAAAACTATGACTTTACCGAAATAAATATTATCGGTATTTCAGATAAAAAATTTTCAGATGAACAAGAAGGTGAAATATATTTAGGGTATAAAATAATTCCATTTAGTAAAATTACAAATTATAATGCTGACTATGTTCTTATTGCAACCCAAAACTATATAGGAATCGTAGAAAATTTTGTATGTAATGTTTTTGATAAAACAAAAACAAAAGTAAAACCTCTTGTTAAAATACCGTTGTTGACTTTAATAAAAGAAATATGGAGTAGATAAATTGTACATACCTTATGATAAAGTTGGTTCAACATTGGCTCTTTTGGCGCCAATAAAAACAAGGAAAAATATTCGAGAATTTTTTAATGAATTAAAAATTCAAACAAATTGTAACTATATAAACAAGAATGTTAAAAGAGTTAGAGAAAAATTATCAAAGGATGTAAAACGAAGAAAGCTAAGAGTCGGCTTTTTTATATATGATGAAACGAAATGGAAATGTCAAACGTTATATGACATTTTTGAAAATAGTAATGAATTTACACCCATTATATTAGCGACAAAAAATTGTTCGCCAAAATCCAATTTTAATTTTCAAAAACCGGAAACAATAAAAAAGATTTATGAATTTTTTAAAAATAAATCAATGAATGTTGAATATGCTTATGACTTTGATGAAGACTGCTATATTCCTTTTGAAAAGTTTAATTTAGACATTATTTTTTATCAACACCCTTGGTATATAGACACATCTCAAGGACCTGTCGTTTGCTCAAAATTTGCTTTAACGTACTATGTGCCATATTATTTACCAAGTACAACATTTCCACAAGATTATTATTTACGTTTTCATAGATATATTCACAAATATTGTGTGTTGAATAAAGAACTTGTCGATAGATATTCTAAGCTTATGGCAAATAAGGGTGAAAATCTTCTTCCTGTAGGAACTCCTCAACTTGATTATTTTTACCTTGAAAAGAATAGTGATAAAAAAAGAAAATATTTAATTTATGCTCCACATTGGTCGGTTAATCATGTAAATACAATTGCATATTCCACTTTCTTGTGGAGTGGTAGAATAATTCTTGAATATGCTAAAAAACATCCTGAATTAAATTGGATATTTAAGCCCCATCCTTGTTTGAAATCGGCATTAATTACAAATGGCTACTGGAGTGAACAAGAGGTTGAAGATTATTATCAAGAATGGGATAAAATAGGAATGAGATATGAATCAGGAGATTATCTTGATTTATTTCAACAATCTTATGCAATGATAACAGATTGTGGAACTTTTTTAACTGAATTTTTCTTAACCGAAATGCCGGTAATTCATTTAGTTACACCAGATAGCGCTCCTTTTATAGATCATATTAATAAAATAAGTGCAACTTATTATCGTGCTAAAAATGAAGATGAACTTGAAAAATACTTTAACGAGGTTATAATAGACAAAAATGATTATATGAAGGAAAAGAGGTTAGAGTTGTTACAAAATTTAGATTTTGCAAACAACTATAGTGCATTGAGTATCTATGAATATATAAAGCAAGAATTAGGTATAAAAGAATAATATGAATCCAAAAGTTTCTGTAATAGTACCAGTTTATAATACATCTAAATATCTCCGAGAGTTTTTGAATAGTGTCATTTTTCAATCTCTGAAAGAGATTGAAATTATTTGTACAAATGATGGCTCCTCAGATAACTCTTTAGAAATATTGCGAGAATACGAAGAAAAAGATTCTCGAATTAAAGTTATAGACAAGCAAAATGAAGGTCCTGGTGCTGCTAGAAATGATGGTGTAAAAATAGCTACAGGTGATTTTCTATTATTTATTGATAGTGATGATTTTTTAGAACCTAATGCTCTAGAAACTTTATACAATCAGATAAAAAATGATGATAGTGACGTTATTTTTTATAATGTTAATTACATTTATGAAAATAATACAAAAAGTAAAATAGATGTTATTGCTCCATATAGAGCTAGGTTCTTAGGAAATTTTTTTGATGTAAAAGATGCTTTTGATATTTTATATGATACAACAGCACTCTCTTTTAAAATGTATAAAAGAAGTTTGTGGGTGAATAAAGGTATTTACTATACATTACATTTACTAGGTGAAGATTCTTTACCATATTTTGTATATCTTGCAAATTGCAAAAAAGTGAGCTTGTGTGATAAACCCTTATACAATTATCGAAGACATTCTAATAGTCTTAGCGCTAGCATATCTAACAAATATAATGATTTGTTTGATATTTTTTATACTTGTGAAAAATTTTTATTAGAAACGGAGCAGGGCGAAAAATTAATTTCATCGTATCTAGATAATAGAATTCGAAGTTTTATTTATTGGTATAGAGTTTTAGACTTAAAATATAGGCATGATTTTTACAACAAAGTTAAAAAAGTTTTTCTTTATATCTATCAAAAATATGGGTATGATAAAATTAAAAACTCAGAATACATAAATGAATTCAAAAAGATAATTGCAATGTCATACTTTGAATATAGGCTATTAAACATAACAAAAACACTATTTGTATTGTTAAAATCACATGTTGTTTAATGTAGTTGAATTGCCGGCATTATAGTTTCATGCATTCTATCTTCTAAGACTGTACAGTAATTACAAGCTGTAAAGGTATTTCTAGAATAAAAGTCTTTTAATTTTTGTTTTAATACTTTTACATTTGTTTCAGTGTTCAAATCAATAACTTCGTTTTCTTGCGGTATATAAATTCCTTTTTTGTCAAAAATTCCGGCTCTTGGACAAACATAGAGTCTTCCTTCAAAAACGCTCACGCAATGATTTCCACAACATTCAAAATATAACTCACTATTTTCTCGTACTTTTTCTGTCTTATATGGAGATGTATAGCCCCAACTTAAGTCTTTAACATAGTCGTAGTCTAATTTTAATGCTTTTATTTGTTTTAACAGTTCTGTATGTTTTAGCTTGTCTTTTAATTCTTCATTTTTTGAGTAATTAGACACCCAAACGGTAATTTTGTTTCGGTATTTTGATAATGTTTTTTTTAGTTTATCATTTATTAAAAGTGTTCCATTAGTGACAATCCAAAGTCTTTCAATCTTTTTATTTTTTGCGGCAATTTCGACATATTCGTACAAATTTGGTATTGTTAATGGTTCTCCACCTAGTAAGATTAAATTTTTAACTTTTCTTACTGCATTTGTTAAATTTGACAACTGTGTTTTGAAGTCATCTAATTTAATTTTGCTATGTTCTTTTGGCTTTAAATATGGAATAAAGTTAGAGCAATGTTTGCATTTTAAAGTACACACAGTTGTTAGATTAAACTCAATTTGAGGAATGTCAATGTTACCTAATTTATAATTTAATTTGTTTTTTAATTTTATAAAATCGACAATTATTTTAGGATAATTTTTCTTTTTCTTTCCGTGCAAACCATTACACTCAACAAATACATTATGATTTATATTCATTCTGTCATAAGAAGAATGATAATTATTTACAAATAAAGGAATTATTTCGATATTTTGGTATTTAGAAATAAATGGTATATATAGATTTTTATAATTTTTTACAGAAAGCAAAATAACATCAGGATTAAGTTCTGAAATTTTTTCGGAATTTATTGTTTTGATTCCAGCAAAACTTTCAACAGGTTCCCTTTCGAATTTTTTATCGGATATTGCTATAATATTTAACTTCGTAAAATCATATTTTTCTATGGCCGTTTCTAATAAGATGCCAGCACCATATAAAACGACTTTTTTATTCTTTAATTGTATATTTAATTTTTCTAATTTGTTTTTAAAATTTATTTACTTCTTCTC
>URRM01000032.1 GCA_900550295.1 uncultured bacterium | reverse complement strand
CAACCGGCGCCTTTTATTGTAATTTCGTCATACAATACTAGTTACATTTTTTGCAATTGCAATTTGATTTTTTGAAAAGTCGGAATTTCTTGTTGCAGTCACATTTTTTGTCGCAAGAACATTTTACCTTGTGGCAAGAACAATCACATTTTGCACATTCGCATTTTACGTCTTTGTCGTTGTGACAAGCACATTTGCAGTCTTTTTTGTCAGTTGTAGTGCAATTGCATTTGCAACCTTTTTTAGCGCAATCGCAATTAAAATCTTTTTTGCATTGTTTTAGGCATTTGCAATTTGTTTGGAAGCATTCACATCTTTTACGCATTTTTTTGCATCCGCATTTGCAATCATCTTTGCAAGATTTGTAACAACCGCAATCGCAAGTTTTTGTGCAATTACATTTTGTTGTTTGTGTTGAGTTAGCAGTTTCGCCAGCAAATGCAGCATTTGCACAGAAGAAACAACCAACTAAAAACATTGTAGCTAATATTTTTTTCATAAAACCTCCAATATTTAGTTATAACTATTACTATTCTTTTGACCTGTGGGGTATGCCTTTATAATATAGATTTTTCGGTATTTTGTCAAGTTTTGTTTAAATGATTAAATATCTCTTGTGCAATTCTTTTGTGTTCTTTTGGTTCAAAATGTAATCCATCAATTTCTGACGGTGTTACAAAAGTGTTCAAATCAATAAAGTCACACTTATTCTCTTTTGCTATTTGTGCGTATCTCAATGGGAGAATTTTAGATTTTTCAATTGAACTTTCGTCAAAAAGAGTTGAAAATATCGGACTTTTTAAAACCTTTTCGGTAAGTTCATTTGGTGAAACTAAGATGATTTTTGTGTTTGGGTTATTATTTTGAATTATTTTTATTAAATTAGTTATTCCATTTTTTATATCATTAACAGTGACATTATATTGAAATTGCAAGTCATTAATTCCAATAGCTAAAATTACAATTGATAGATCTTTTTGTAAAAGTTCCGCTAAAATTTTATATCCAGAAAACATTTTTCCTGCAGGATTGTCTGAAAATGCAGTTCTGTTATTGCAACCAGCCTCAATTATATGAAACTTGTTTTCACAAAGTCTTTGTAAGATACCGGTCCAACGAATAGATTTATCAAATCTTGAACCGTTTTTGGGATTAAATCCAAAAGTATTGCTATCACCAAAACATAAAACTTTATTCATAAAAGTATTATACCAAGAAAAGATTATTTTTTAGGCTTGAATTTATATTTATATCCTAAAAATAAGTTATGATTTTTACTATGTAGTTAATTTTGTCTTGTTTGGCTACCTTATTTATATTATGTATAAATTCCAAAAATTCTATAATTTAGTCTTTTAACTCAAAGTATTCAAATGTTTGATTGAGAATACTATAAAACCTCAATTTTTGCTGTAAATTTCATATATTCATTTTGAGTAAATCTATCTAGTTGCGTTTTTTTAAATTGAGTACTGAAGTTTTTTGCATAAGTAGATATAGATTTTTGGTATTGAGGATTATACCCTTTAGTTATGATTAGTTTATATAAATCAAAAAGAATTTCAAACATATTTTTTATTTTTTGAGTATTGAAATTAGATGTAATAGAATCTTCTCTTACTCTATAATAATAAAGCATTTTATCTAACAAATAAACTTTGTTAGAGGACATAAAGTAATCAAAATAAAAATAAACATCTTCAAAAATTTTATTTTCTATCCAATGAAAATTATTATTTTTAATAAGTTCCGTTTTATAAGCTTTATTCCAAGCATAAGCCGGAAAATCACCAATAATTCTAGGACTTAACTCTATAATTCCTTCCAATGAATGGAATAATAGAGGATAAGCCGGAGCTATCGTTGCAAAATCGTTTTTTTCATTATAACGCCAATATTTTGTCCAAACTGAATTAATATCGTTGTTTTCAAATGCTTCAAAAATCTCTTGCAGAAATGTTTTATCGAGCCAATCGTCAGAATCCACGCAAACGAGATATTTTCCCATTGCAAATTCTAGTGCCGTATTTCTTGCAGCACCTAAACCTTTGTTTTTTTCATGTTTTATTACTTTTATTCTTTTATCTTGTTTTGCATATTTATCCAAAATTTCAGCAGAACTGTCTGTTGAACAATCCTCAACACAAATTAACTGAAAGTCTGTAAAAGTTTGTTCTAAAATACTTAAAATAGATTTATCTAAATACTTTTCAACATTATATACGGGTAAAATAACTGAAAAACTATTTGTTTGCACTTTGATGTCCTCCAAATAGCATTAACATTTTATACAAGGCATGTTTTGCATAAATATCCATACAATTGAGTTTAAATTCTAAATCAATTTCGTTTTTTGCATGAATAATAAGCTTGAGTGCATTAAATTCATTCGCTGTAAATTTATATTTTGTGTATAAAACTTCGTATTTCATAAAGTTTTATTTCCTTAATTAAACTTTATTGGTACGCCACTCTTATTAGCTTTTCGTCTTGCTTCATTTTCTTGATGCCAAGCTTCAATTTGCTCTCGCTCATAAGCTTCCCATGCATCATTGTTGCCAGTTAAGTTGCCATTAGAATCATACATTTCATCAAATGAATTTTGCTCCATCTCTTGATAACTTGAAGAATTAGCTCCTGCACTAGAAACTTCAAATTGTCCATCATAAACTGTTATTGTAAAATTATCATTGTTTGCAATTGTTGAAAGCATCTTTGCTGTTTCAGCAACTTGTTCTCTTGAACATGAGCCGCTCTCAAATATTTTGACTATGTCAGATATGTCAATAGCTAATTTATCTGCAAGTTGACACAAACATGGATCATTAGAAACGTAAGTGTATAATTCTTCTGTCGTCATTGCATCGCATTGTTGTTGTAAGCTTTCAATTTCTGCCTCGGACATTCCTGCATCTGCTAAGTTTTTAAGGTTATCAGTTGTATACATTCCTGCTTTAGTTTTCGTGGGATCAACTTTACCTGCCATCTTGCCATTAATGTACATTTCGCCATTTGAATTGATATAAATTAAATGCGGATGTTCTTTGGATATTCTTATTGCCTCTTGATCAATGTACTCAAAAGAAGATCTATCAGTAGAATACGATGAATTGCTAATTCCTGTTACTTCTTGATCTTTTAAGCCCTCAAGACCTTTTTGATATGACTCCTCTTGCGGAGTATTATCAGTTTGAACTTTTGATTGGTATGAAGCAACAATTTCGCCAGAATCTTTATCTATAACAGCAGCTGAGCCAGTTGTTGTATCATATTTGTAAGCTAAATTTTCTTTAGCCATTAATTCATTCATAAGAGTAACTTTACTTTTACCGCTATCTGCATTGTCTTCTAAGTATTTATTGATTTGTTCTGGTGTATATCCACGTTCTTGTATTAATACGGTAGCTATACGTTCAGCATAAGTGTCTCCAGAAGCAACAACCGTTGTTTCTTTAATGTTATTTACCCAACCCATTTTTGTCGCTATTGCATCTGCACCTTCATCGTTTTTATTCCAACTATGAAGAACTTGTGTATAGCCCGGAGTTGTTTTTTCTTCAACAGCTTTTTGAGCTTCTTCAAGGGTATCATATTTTTCATTGTTTACCCAATATTCATGTTCATTTACAACCGTTAATTCAACTTGATCATAAATAAATTGATGAGTTGCCCAATAATCAGGAAGTTCTTTTTCATCGTTCCATTCATAAGGCTTATATGCACTTTCTATTACGTCGTGAATAATCGTATTAACAAATCCACCATTGTTATTTATTTCTTCAACAGCTTTTTCTCCTAAGCCACCATTTACGCCAGCCCATTTTAATGTTTCATGTACTGTGTTTATACCTTTATTTACAGCTGAATCAAACTTATCGATAGCTGGACAACATTCTTTGATAACTTCGTAAGTACCAGCTGCTGCAACTTGTACTACTCTTTCTTGTTTGTTTTGTCTTGGATCATTATATTTTGGATCCTTCATTTCATTTTCATATACATTGTGTATTAAAGCAACTGAAGATTGTTCAAATAGTCCTTTACCACTGTCATTTAAATATCTGTCAATTACTTCTTGTGCTTTTGAAAAAACACTAGATGTAAGCGATTTAACATTACCTGCACTTCTAGCTCTTGACATTGCTTTAGCTCTTGTAGGAGCTGAAGAGGCATACATTTTTTCAACAAATGATGTAATATTACCAAAAGTTTGACCGTCAAATTTACTTACAAGTTCATCGTTAGATTTAAAATTAAACGCTTCTTTGCAACTTTCTAATAACCCATTATAAGTAAGTTGTGTAATGGTATTTAATATAGAATTAGTAGCCGCATCAACAGCATTTTTATCTGTAAGACCTAATGATGAACAAATATCGTCTAAATCTTCTTTAAAAAATTCATCATCATTTTGATATAATTCTTTTAATAAAGTTTTGAATTTTGAGTTAAATTCTTTTTCATCTAAGATATTTACATCTTTTAAGTCTTCAAGAGTTTTATTTAAAAGATCTTCAAAAGTAGATGAATAAGATTCTAATATGTCAGAAACAGCAGATGATGTTTTTTTGGCCATTTCAGTTGCTAAAATACTTGAATCAAGTTGAGCTAATGGATTAGTCATTGAATCAACATTTTTGTTTACATATTCGCTTAATGCTTCGCTAAAATTCGATGCCAATTTATCCTTTGGTGTAGCTTGAATAAACTTCATAAACTCTTCTTTGAATTTATTAACATCGTTTTCGCTTACTAAGGTATGTACAAATACTTCTAGTTGAGCACAAGTTTCATTATTTTCTATGTCATTTGCATTAATGCCCATTTTCATGGCAAATGCTGATGTTACTTCTGCTCCGACTTTATCACTTGTCTTATCTAAACCTTTAAGATTATCAATATATTTTGATAAATCTTTTAATGATGATTGAATTAATTCATATTCAGAAGTAGCAGATTTTGCATTTTCAATATTATTCATTACTATTAAATTTAATATAACAGGAGTATCTAATACTGATTCATAACCTTTTAACATTTCCTTAGCTTCAGAATTTGTTTGTAGATAGTAAGCCAAATGTCCAGCAATTTTACTCATTGATTTTGTATCGTCAGAACTCCAATTTTTAGCACTAAAGAAATCCTTGTCATTGCTAACTCCAAATTGTTTAACAATGGCATCTCTATCATTTTTATCTGTAGCTGTAAGAGCTGTTTCAAAAGTGCTTTCAGAAACTCCATCAGCAAGTCTGAACATTGTAGCTTGTCCATTTACTGACGCTGTAGCAACCAAGTATTTGCTTCTTATTGCTTCCGGTAAAGCATTATATTCGTCTAATGTGTAAGTCTTGACTTGTTTATTATCAACACTACTTTTTGCCGCATCTTTGTTGCAAGTTACGTTATATTCTTTATCTCCATATTTAAAAGTATAATTGTAAACATCGTTACTTGTAGAATTTTGAGGTGTTATTCCTATTGCGTTTAGTACTTGTAACATTTGTTGTACTGTTAAATTTCCAGATGAAAAATCTTTTACAATTTTTTGCAATGCTTCATCACGTAACGCTTCTGCTTCGTCACCGCTTGCTTTTTTGATTTCATTGGCATAATTTGTGTAATTTTTATTTGTTAATGTTGTACCATTTTGTGTCTTGTATAAATCAGAACTGTTGGTTGTTTTTTTGTTTGTATCGTTTATAAAGTTATTTAAAACTAAATTGTTTTTGTATTCATAAAATTCTTGGTTTAAATGTGCCTTTAATTCTTGAATATCTTTAAAACCACAATCTGATTTTAATTTGTATGTTGTCATATTGCTTAAAGTGTTTAAACGATTATTTTTTAATGTCAAATGGATCTTTGTTTCAAACTGTGGAGTTGTTGGTGTAAAATATTTTTCTATGATAGTTTTTGAAAAACCATAAACATTTTGTAATTGTATAAGCGTATAACCATTTGAACGCTTACCATTTGTGTTTGATATTATATTAAAGTTTTTTCCATTAACATTTCCTGCATAAGAGTGATTGCCGTTTGGCAAATTTGAATCGGTTAAATTCTTTGCATTTGATAATAGATTTGAAAGATTAGATTTTCCAATAAAAAAATCTGATACAATATTATTACTTGAACCAATAGTTTTTGCTTTAACATTTGAGGCTTGGATATTATCTTGATTATGTCCCAATTCAGAATTATTGGAGTTTGTACTAGATTGTTTTAAAATGTTTTTTTTATTGAATAAATTGCTATTGTTTAAATTAATATAATTCATAGTACGTTACTCCTATCGTTATTGCTCAAAGTTGTAAACAAAAAATTCATCATTCGTATCAACTGAAATACGAAATAAATTATCTCTATTGATTATTACACACTTTGCATTCCCAACTCTAAATCGTGTAATGTCACTTGCTACTGGTAAAATCTTCTTTGCTAAAGCCTTTGCCTCTTCAATTGTATTTAATTCGGCAAATGGCTTCAAACGATTTTTAAATTTATCAGTTTTTTCTTTGTTCTGCAATTCTAGCTTTTGTATAGCTTCCATTTGATTGTAATTTTGATAATATTCTGCCATCGCAATACCTTTTTTCTACTACTATATCTTACTATATTACGGTATTTTTTTTTGAAAAACTTTAATTATAAAACTTTTAAAAAACAATTCAAATTGAAATTATGTATGCTATATTACATATAATAACTGGATTTTATCCGTTTTTTAATGAATTGATTGTTCGCTTAATATTTGTTTATAATCAGGAAATGGTGCAATGCTTTTTTCTTTGAATTTTTCCAACACAACTTTTACGCCAGATTGTTTTAGAGCCTTTATATAAATTGTATTTCTGGTTTGATTGACTATCCCATTCCTTTATGTGTCTTTTAATTTATTATCTTCTCTATAATAAAATTCTTCTCTCTTCTCCAATTATAGCAATTGCATTTTTAAACTCTTGACCAATTACTTCATGCTCGTTTCCTATACGTTAGTCCGCAAAATGAGTATTTTGGAGTAGTTTGAATTATGAATGGTAGTATTATTTCCTACCCCTCAATCACCCTATTTAAGCCAAAAAATCTAAATAATCGCACCATCTGTAATAATCAAACCACTCAATAAATTACACATACACTCCCTTTTACAAATAAAACGGGCTTGCGCCCGTTCTTTTAAGAAATTCGGAGACGCAGGGATTCGAACCCTGGATACAGATTACTCCATATAACACCTTAGCAGGGTGCCGCCTTCAGCCGACTCGGCCACGTCTCCAATTTGTTATATTTGTCCTCTCCGACAAACTTTTTTTCATATTAACATAAAAATTCTAACTTTTCAATTCCGTTAACTTTTTGTTACTCTTTGTTAATTTTCTAACTTTTTTGTAATATCATTGTTTTATGAATTTAGATGCAGCGATAGATGGTATCTTATCTCCAATAGCCGACAGGATTTCATCTGTAATATTTTATTCAGTTACTATAAATGGTGTTGAAGTGCAACTTTTGATTGCTCTTTTAATGATAGCTGCTATTTATTTTACATTTAGACTTAGATTTATTGGCTTTTGGGGATTTAAACACGCTTTAAAACTTATTGCTCACAAATTTGAACATAAAGATTTAATTAAACGCAAAAAAAAAGGTGAAGTTTCATCATTTCAAGCTTTAACAGCAACAATTTCATCTTCAGCTGGTATAGGTAATGTCGCAGGTTCTGCTGCAGCTGTTTCAATAGGCGGTCCGGGGGTAATTTTCTGGATGATTATTGCAGGGTTATTCTCAATGGCGCTAAAATTTTCAGAAGTACTTTTAGGTGTAAAGCTTAGAGATGTAAATCCTGATGGTTCAACTTCAGGTGGTCCGATGTATTACATATCTAAAGGTTTAAAAGGTAAAATTTTAGGTAAAATTGCACCATATCTTGGTAAAACTTATGCATTGTGTTCAGTGTTGGCTGTGATTGGTGGTTGGAATTTATTTCAAATTAATGCAATGACTACTCAAATTACCGAAGTTACCGGCGGTGCAAATAGTATTTTTGCTAATAATAGCTGGCTTATCGGTTTAGTTGTTGCTATTGTGACTTGGGTTACAATTATTGGTGGTATAAAATCTATAGGTAAATTTACAGAAAAAGTTACACCTATTATGTGTGTCTTTTATTTGACAAGTATTTTAATTATTTCATTAATGAATATTCATAACATACCTCATACAATAAAGGTTATTATTGTTCAAGCCTTTCAACCCCACGCTATGGTTGGAGGCGGACTATTTGGTTGTATGTTGTGGGGATTTAGACGTGCTATGTTTGCAAATGAAGCTGGCTTAGGTACTGCACCAACAGCATTTGCGGCAGTAAAAACCAGCAAACCTGTTGCACAAGCATTCATTGCAATGTTGCAACCGTTTGTTGATACTTGTATCGTAGGTGTTTCAACTGCATTTGTAATTGTAGTAACCGGCGAATACATGCATGTTCACGGTATTGCTGGTATCGAATTAACATCAAAAGCTTTTGCTACCGCATTCCCATTCTTCCCTATATTGTTAACAATAATGGCAAGTTTCTTTGTTATGGGTACTATGCTTTGCGGATCATATTACGGTTTAAAAGGATGGCAATTCTTGGTAGGAGAGTCTACTTTAAAAACTCGTTCCTTCCAATTGGTTTATTGTATTTGTATTGTTATCGGTTCAGCTATGAATTTTAAAAGTATCATAAACCTTTCTGATGCTGTAACTTTATTTATGGCAGTTCCAAACCTATTTGCATTGTTTATATTGTCTAATGTTGTTGTAAAAGAAGTAAAACGTTATTGCAAGAAGTATGATGTAGGTTTATTCAGTGACATAAAAGATGAACCTTATGATGAAGAAAAAGATGTGGAATAATTATGGATAAAGAAAAGCAACTTGAAGATTTAAAATCAATTTGTAAAAAATGTTATGCGTGTGAAATCGCTACAAGACGTGATAAAATGGTTTTTTCAGCGGGTAATTTTAATGCTAAAGTTGTCTTTATCGGTGAAGCTCCGGGAAAAGATGAAAATATTCAAGGATTACCTTTTGTCGGTAGAGCGGGACAATTATTAAACACATATTTGGAAAAAGTAGGTATCGATAGAGATGAAGATTTATATGTTGCAAATATATTGAAATGTCGTCCTACAAATCCTGATAGACCGAACAAAGATAGAGTTCCCGCAACAAACGAAATAAAAAACTGCATTGATTATTTATATAAACAAATAGAAGTGGTTCAACCAGATTTGATAGTTTTGTGTGGCGGAACATCATTAAAAACCTTGACAGGCAAAAAATCAATTCAAATTTCAAAGGTTAGGGGTGATGTCTTTGAATTGGAATTAAATGGTAAAAAATATAATGCCATTGCTATTTATCACCCCTCTTATTTAATGCAATACGCATCTCAAGAACAAAAAGATATTACAATAGAAGATTTAAAACTGATTAAGTCTTATATATAACAAATTTTATTTTTTAAAGTAATCGCAAATAAGAGTCTTTTTGTGTGGAATAAGTTGTTTTACTCTTTCAACAAAAGTGTTATTTTCCATATCTGAAAGTTCTTTGTTTAGGATAGCTTTTTCTAAAATAACTTTGTTGTATACTTCTGCGCAAGTGTTAGATTTTTCAATATGTTGTTCTAATTTTGAAAGTTGGATTTCTTTTTCTTTAATTGCTTTCTTTAGGTCTTTCTTTTTCATCCTGAACAGTCCTTTTTTCTTCTTCTATTTTAGAATATGTCGACAGTAAGAATTTTCAATCAGTCTTTTAGTTGATTTAGTGCTTAATTTTCTCATTATTTTAGTGTAATTTCAGGAATATGTCAAAGTCATGGATTTTTATGTTATATTTAGGATAGGGATAGTACCTGAACTTAACATTTGTAATAAATTTTGTAAATTTACTTTTCAAGTAATCTTAAAATTGTTAAGATTGTATAAAAGATGGTGAGGATAACCAATAATGGCAGAAGGATTTAACATAGAAGAAATTAATAAAAATTTTAACGCATTGATAGAGGGCATTGATGCAATAAAAACACAAAATGCGCTTAATATTGGCGATACAAGTCGTGTTTTAAATAATTTAGGTGTAAAATTAGATGATTTGGTTAATAACTTAGAGCCAAATGAAGATAGTACAAAAGATTTATTAGAAGAAATTAAACATACTTTAGAAGATAGATATTCATTTATTAATGTTAAGTTCACGGAATTAGAAACATCATTTAAAAACGTTATAAAGAATAATGAAGAGCTGGTTACAACACCAAAGATGAAAGAATTGTTTGACGTTCTTTCTACCAATTTGACTGTTTTTTCAAAACAAGTTATGGCACAAGGTGATATTCTTAACGAAATTATTTTAAGAATAGAGGCTTTGCGTACTGATGACACAGATAAAAGAGAAATTATTAAAAATGTAAACTCTTTGAAATCTGATTTGGACAAGTTTAACAATGGTTTTGAAAGTATTATTTTAAACGTAAATAATAACTATGACACCTTGATGGAACATATTTCTCACTTGGATCCTACTGTTGAAGTTCAAAATATGAAAAATATGGTGTCAGATGTAAAAATTACTACAGATACTATTATGACAGCCGTTCAAGTTGTAGATCAAAAACAAAACACTTTAAACGATTCCATTTCTGATGTTATTTCTCAAAATACAAAGATTAATGCAAATATTAAAGCATTAGCCGGTCAAAGTGATTTTGATGGATTAGTTAGAAAAGTTGAAAGTGCAATTGAACTTATTACAACCTTAAAAGGTGCTCTTACTGATGCTAATGAACAAAGCCAAAAAGCTTTATTAGTTCAGTTGGACAAATTGTCAGGTACTGTAACAAGAATCCTAACAGAAGAAGATTTTGAAATTTTTAAATCAGAATTGACAAAACTTGTATATGATGTAATTGAATCAACAAACGTAATGCGTGGTGATTTAATAGGTACAACATCTGAGTTTAAAGATTTAGCACAAATGTTAGAAGATTTGGATTTAAAGACATCCTTGACTTCAATAAGAACTTTAATTGATGATAACACTCGCAATATTAAAGAAAGCGTTGTTGATACTATTGCAAATTCCGGTATTGAACCAATTAAAAATAACTTAAACTTGCTTGTTGAAAAGTTGGATCAAGCAAAAAATTCAATTGTAGATGGTGCGGATAGAAATACAGAAAGAACTTCTGAAAAAATAGATTCGTTATTAGAACTAACTGACAAAGTTCGTGAAATGGTTACTTATATGCCGGATACCATTAAGCAAAATTATATGTCAGTTGAAGAAGGACAACGTTCTTTTGTTGAGAAAAGTATTCGTGATTTAGAATCAATCTCTGATGGTATAAAATATCTACAATCTGATATAAAAGCTATTTCTACACCTATCAAAGAAACTTTAATAGGTGATATAAAGCAATTAAAAGAAATTGTTTTTGATATTAAAAATTTGGTTTCTGTTAATGATGAGGTAATTTCAAAGGTTACAACTTTAGAAACAACTATTGGTAGAATTGCCGGAAACTATGATGTTTCTTTGCATTCCGTGCAAGATAACATTATCCAATACATGTCAGGCATTAAAGAAGACTGCGAATCAGCTGACATTAAAATGAATAATTTTGCTTTTGAATTTAATTCTCTAAAAAGTGAATTAGGTAAAGTTTTTTCGGATTACAAAAATGCTACAATCGGTCAAAATGAAAAATTCAATAGCGTTTGTAATGGTATATCTTCTCGATTTGACAATGTTATGAATGCATTGGCTACAATTTCTGAACAACCTGCAGCAATTGCGGGTATAAAAGAAGGTTTTGAAAATGTACAACGCACAATGCAAGATTTGATGTTGGAAATTTCCGATGTAAAAGTTGCTAAAACGGCAAACAGAATAAATACAGATGCTGCTCAAATTACAGCTACAGATGTTTTATCAAATGATGCTTTGATTAAGTTAGAAGATAAAATTAACAAATTAAAAGATCAATTAAACTTTATGGCTTCTGATTTTATGGAAAACTTATACAATAGATCTGAAGGTATAATTAAAGAATTTGAACCGGTACAAAAAGCTGTACTTTCTTTTGTAGATGTTGATTTTCAAAATGTTGCAAGCGCATTAAAAGAACAAATGGATGCTTACAGAGCCGGCATGGAACAAATTATCCAAGATATTCCGTCTGATGAAGCTCGTTCAGTATTAAACAATTTATTTACAGGATTTGGCTCTTTAGAAAATAGAATTTCAAATATGGAATCTTCTATTAAAGATGCTCAAGCAAAATCATTAGATGAACTAAAATCATTACTAACTCAAGCAAAATCATTGACCGGTAATAACGAAGAAAATGAAGATACAGGTAATTCTGTAAAAGCAAACGTTAATTTTGATGAATTAATTGAAAAATTAGATGAAAAAGTTGTAGAACTCAAAAATACATTGAATGATAAATTTTCTAATGTTCATAAGCATTTAGATGATGTTGTAATACCAAAATTAAATGAAATTGATATTAAACAAAATGATCTATCAACAAAAATTGATTCTTTGAAATCTACTGATGAATTGGATGCGATTAAAAATCAATTAAATGAGTTGTTTGATAAATTATCTAATGTTCAAGACGATATTACAAATAACAGAATTGCTTCAAATACAATAACTCCTGAAAGATTGGAAGGTCTAGGTGATGAAGAAAAATCTGTAATTGTTGATTTTACAAACAACCTAAGCGAACTTGCAAATTTAGTAAAACATTCTTCTGATAACATTGATGCTAAAATCACAAGAGCATTGTCAGAAAACTCTATCAATGTTGATTTTGACGGCTTGAAAGCTGATATTGAACAAATGCTTTCTTCAATACAAACTAAAGTATCTGATATTACAGTGCAAGATACAGATGGTGAGCCTATTTCAAACGTTCAAGTTTTGTTGGAAGAATATAAATCTCAAATTGTTAATGAAATCAATAGCGTTAAACAAGCTATGTGGGATTTCAAAAACAATGATGAAATGGCAAAAGACTTAAAGGTAATTAGTCAAAAAATGGACTTAATTGCATTGAATGATGACGTTAAGTTTGAAATTGATAAATCTTTAAATGAAATAACTTCTATAGTTAAAGATCAACAAAAATTCTTAAGTACAATCAATATTTTAGAAACTTTAGCAAGTTTAGAAGATATTAATAAAATGAAAGGGCTTGAACAACTTAAACAACTAAACGAAATTATTAGTGTTGATAAGTTGAATGCCTTAAATAAATTAACTTTATTAGACAAGTTAAAGAATTTAGATTGTTTAGATGAATTACAAAAAATTCCGAAATTATCAGGAATGCTTGAAGTTCAAGAGCAATTAAAGACTGTAATTAACAATTTAGATCAAAAGTTGAGCGTATTCTCAAAAAATTATTCAACATTAGATATTTTTACAGAAGATGTTAAAAACGAGTTTGATTCATTTAAAAATGAATTAAATTCTGCTAAAACTTCAATTATGAAGCACGTTTTGAATGTGTTTGAACAGCTATCATTTGTAGTTGAAGGCGAAGAGATTAAAGATTTTGTTGACGAAAAAGCTCAATCTATTTTAGAGGCTATCAATAATAATGAAAATGAAGCTTTAAATGAAAATATTGAAACTTTAAGTCAAGAAATTAAGACAATTAAAAGCGGAGTAGATGCTATCAATCCTTTGGAATACAAAGATATTGAAGCTGATATGCAGCGTGTTAATAATGTCGCTGATATCATTGAAAACTTCCCTCAGGATGTTGATGATAAACTGAATGCGAAGTTTACAGAGTTCAAACAACAATTAAACTTGATGCGAGTTGGTTCAGTTGAAGATGACGAAAATTATACTTATGCTCTTCAAGACGTAGAATCAGATATTGCTCGTTTAAGATTGGCATTGGATGATATCAAAAAAGTTGTTGAAGAAAATTCGTTAAAAGAAATTGCTGAATACGTTAATGAAATCGTAAGACAAGTTGACGATATGAAGTTCAATATTAGTCAAGACGATATCTTTAAAATTAAGGTTGATATTGAAAGAATAACTTCTGATATAGTAAGCATAAGTTCCAGAACAAACAAGCTATTGCTTGCCTCAGATGAATCTGCTCAAGCTTTGAATACTTCAATGCAATCATTCAGAAATACAATTTCAGATTTGTACGAAGGTTTGAAAAAACTGGATTACTCAGAAATGACTGAAAAACTGGATAATATGCAAACTCAAATTACTGAGTCAAATAAGCAACAACGAAATATTACTGATACAGTTGCAAAACTTGCAGTATGGTCAGAAAGCGCAGATGAAACTCTTACAGATGTTAATGAAACATTGACAAAATTGAAAAAAGCTATGCCTTCAAGTGAAGCTGTTTTAGAAGAATTGGAAGTTAAATTCGCAAAACAACAACAAAAAATTGATGCTCTGGAAGACAAGTTAGATGAATTACTTGCTGCAAATGAAGATAAAGATACTTCAAATATGTCTAAAAAACTTACAGATATTGATAAACAATTAACTAAATTGAATAGAAGTATTGAGCGTTTGACATCTTATGTAGATGAGGAATAGTTATGGGTGCAGTTGTAATATTTTGTACAGTTCCAAATAAAGATGAAGCAAAAAAGATTTCAAAAGCTTTACTGAATGAAAATTTGGCTGCTTGCTGCAGTACAGTTGATAAAGTTAGTTCAATGTTTTCTTGGAATGGAGAAATTTGCAATGAAAATGAACTTTTACTAATAATAAAAACACGTCAAGAGTTGTTTGATAAAATTGAGGCTGTAATAAAAGCTTTTCATTCTTATAATGTGCCTGAAATTATCGCATTACCGATAATTCAAGGTTCAAAAGATTATTTAGGTTGGATAGATCACGAAACAGACGTATAATTTTGTTATGCAAATAAATGAATTAATAAAATATATGGAGTCTTTAGGTTTAGATATCCATACGACAACTAAGGCAAGAGGTCATCAAGGTTTTTTCTTGGATGGAAGAATTGATATTTCAAATTCCCTGCCGGAAGAACGATTGATTCCGACACTATTACACGAATTTGCTCATTATATACATTCTAAAATTGAGAAGAATATAAACAAAACAGGTGGTTCCTTAAAAATAATTTTTGATACAGAAAAAGACTTAACAAGTGAATTATTTGCCGTTACAAATTTTGTAGATTACCATTCAAAATGCGAGAAATTAATTCGTCATAGAGAAATGGTAAAGGATAGCATTAAAAAGTTAGATTTACAGATAAAAGAGGAATTTCCTAATTTTCAACGTTCCAAAAAATTTAAAGAATTTGATAGAGCAATAAGAGGTACAAAACTTAAATATTTGCTAAAATATGACAGAGTGCGAATTATGCCTTGGTTTATGTTTGGAAAAGAAGAAGTTTTGTCCATAAATACAATAGAAAAAGATTTTCCAAATTTAAAAATAGCTTTTGTTAATTACATAAGACTTAAGTCTTTGTCAAGAAAGCAACGTCGTATTTCAAACAGGATTTCAAAGCTTCATAGATATTATAATCGACCAACAGAGCTTTTTGCTCGTTTGGTAGAAGGTTTATACTTAGATAAAGAATTAACTTGTAAATTAGCGCCAAATGCAACGAAAAGATTTTTTGAACTTTTAGAAAAAGGGTATTATGGAGAATTAAAATTTATATTTGATAATTATGTAACAATATGTTAATATAGACTATAAATAACGCAATTAATTTTTTTTGCAATTGTTTTGTTACGTATAGTTTTTATAAAATAAAGGAGGAAACATGGCAGACAATAATAGTATTAATATTGGTGGAGTAAGATTTAATCAACAAGATGTAAAAAAATCTGAGGTTGTAAAACAAGGTGATAAACAAATGAATAGTGTATTTTTAAACGATGGAACACATGTTGTTTATCCAGATCAAAACCCTAAAAATGATGCAAGTATTATGCAACAAAATGGCAAAAAATATACTTGGGAGCTTAATCCAAGAGGAAATAACGCAACTTTTGTTAGTGTTGCCCATGAAGATCCTTCATACAAAGAAACAACCTTTAACAAGGTTGATGGAGCTCAAATTACAGGTACTGAAGGCAGAGATGATTACCGCTTGAAAGGGTGCAAAGATACCAATGTTGACATTTCTCAAAATGATGGAGTAAAGGATAATGTTGAAATTGGAAAATATAAAGCAAAAGGCGAAGAAACTAGAACGTCTTCAGGCGTAACTGTCGAAAAAGCTACAGGTGACAAAGTTAAGGAACATCAAGAAAAAGTTAAATAATTTATTATATCTTTAAATAATAAAAGCAGTAAAGATTAAATGGAACCCTAAAAATTAGACTAAGTAAAAAAAGTCTGTTTTAGGGTTCTATTTGCAGGTTAGCCTATTTTTTGAAAATATATAAAATGTAAAATTAACACTTGATTTTAAAAAAAATGTATGTTAAACTAACTACACACATAGTAATAAGATAGACAATAAAGGAGAAAGTAAAAAATGGCAGTTCAACCAGTTGGCGCAAAAAGTGCAGTACAAATGGCTTATTTAAATCAAAAACCAACAAATTGGAAACTAAATGTTGCTCGTCATTCAACAAATACAATTATTCCAACTACAAAAGAAGAAATTGATGAAAAACAAAATAATGATTTATTAGTAAACTTGGATTACGTGGGCAGACAAGTTAAAGCATTATTAGACTTAACAGCAGGTAGAGAAGTTAAAGTTTTAAAAGATTCAAATCCACTACCTGAAGATGAATACAAAACTCCTGCTCAAAAACAAAAAGATGATGCAATTGTTCAAATCGGTTATATCGGAGACTGTTTGAATAAGTTAGTTAAAGCAAAAGCCGGAAATTTAGATGAATCAAAACCTAAAAAACAACACGGTTAGT
>URRM01000031.1 GCA_900550295.1 uncultured bacterium | reverse complement strand
AGTGCATTCTCCTTATATTTCCGTTTTTTATTTCCCTTTACATTATATATATCGGTATATTTAATGAAAACTTTAGACTTTTAAAGCATTTTGTTTACAATTCGTTACATTATTTTTAGTTTATAATAAAAAAGAAGTCAGTTAATAAAAATATGCGCTCGTAGCTTAGTTGAATAGAGCATCAGCGTCCGATGCTGAAGGTCATGGGTTTGAATCCCATCGAGCGTATTTTTATAATTAAATACATTAAATCAAGTATTCATGAAAAATGGTCAATAAAATATAATATATTTACGAAAAAGCATGTTTGTATTAAATTTAAAGTAGAAAATGAGTAACAGTTACAATAATTTTGATAGTAATAGTTTTGACAGAAATTCGATGATAAAACAAAGAGTTTCTGAAGTTACTGCGTATATGTATAAGCAGTTTTGTGACTATCAACACATTAACGGAAACACAAGTGAGATATTTGCAAGCATGGCAAATGTTGCAAAAGAAGTCGTAGAGCAATTACGCCAATCATTTGCATCACGAGGTGTAGCCACAGAGAACATTTGGGTAAAATTTGATACAAAAGTTCCGGCAATTATAATTAACGTATTTTGGTTACAGTACAGCTTTACAATGCGTTGCAACTTCAAACCTCAAGCGCTATTCAGAGAGGGTTCTTCTGCGCTATATTCAGGCAGAATTATGGCGATTAAAGGTGATTATTTCAATACTGTAGCAAACGCTAAAACTCCTGACGAAGAAATGGCTTGCTTGCTTGATAATGAACTAGCTTCATTGTATGTTCCTGCAAATAAAATGGATTATGCAATCATAAAAGCTCGTTATAATCGTAAAGAAATACCGCTAAATCAAACAGATGCCGGTCGTGAATTTGTCTTGAAGATAACAGAAACAGTTGTTACAGACACAATTTATCACGAAGAAGGCACACGTAAGAGTTTCAACGTTTAATCTATTCTCTATTTACAGCAGGAAGGTTACATGACATTTCGGCAAGAATTCTTTGAACATCAGCACCACCTAATGTTACTTCCAACAATAAGTTATGTTGAATCATCAAAGTTTCTTGATATTCCATTGTATCAATGTCAATAACATCGAATTCATAGAAATCATCCCCGACATTCATAAGTTTTACGTATTCACTTCCGCCAACCCATTTAATAAACATGTACTGACCTGTAAACATTTCTAATCTTTGTTTAAATTTCATACTTTGTCCTGTCTTTTTGCCGTCACTTAACTTACACTAATATATTAGTGATATTTTAAGCAAAGTCAAAAAAACAGGTTAAAAACCTATGATAATTGGTAAAGAAAGCATTGACCGACAATAAAATCGACATCTTTTTGTTCAATAGTTGTAAGCATGAAAGCATGAAGAAAAACTGGTTTTCCGTTTTCTGCAGCTGTGCGAGAATAAACATATTCAGCTGCGGTATTAATCGTTCTATTTTTAAAATTTAAAGTCAAATCTATTTTTTTATAAGGCAGAAACGGTTTAGAGTTTTTAATACAAACCCCTTTACCGCAGATATTAACGGTTTCACCTTCAAGAACATCTGTTTTAGAGTCTCTTTCAACATTCATAATATACGGAATTTTCAAATCGGCTCTAAAATATTCACGTCTTTGATTAACTTTGTTTTGAGCAGGGTAAGTAATCGAGTAGATTGTTAAGCCGTTATCTTCCTTAACATCAAGAACTCTCGCAATAGAGTTGTAAATACCGTTTTCGGAATAAACGTTAAGAGTAAGATTTGTACCGACTTTTGGTTTAGTACTACCGGTTTTGGCATCTTCTGAATAGATAAGCATTTTATCGGGTTCAATATTTTTGATTTTACACATAATTCTGTGCATGTAAACTTCATCAAAGAACTCAACTTCAAAAGATTTTAAATTTTTATACTCTTCAAAAATATCTGCCATGTTTCACCTATAAATTATATATACATTAAACAATAAACAATAAATATTGACAATAAAGTAATTTTGGTATAATTTAGTAGTACGAACAAACCAAATGGGCCTGTGGCGAAATTGGTAGACGCACTAGACTTAGGATCTAGCGCAGCGATGTGTGAGAGTTCGAGTCTCTCCGGGCCCAATTTAAAAAGAAGTCATAAGACTTCTTTTTTTTATATTTGATATTTATTTTTTTCAAAGAATAGTATGTTTATCAGAGAGAATGCCATAACGATTATAAGTAGTACAACTGCGAGAGCTGAGGCATAGCCGAGGTCAAGGTTTTCGAATGCACGTTCATATATATAATAAACAATTGTTTTACTAGAATTAAGCGGTCCGCCTTTTGTCATAACATAGATTTCGGCAAACACTTTCATAGCAGATATTGCGCTAATTGTAGTTACCAAAGCGATTGTTGGCATGATATGCGGAATTGTAACAGTAAGATGTTTTCTAAAGAAACCTGCTCCGTCAATATCGCATGCCTCATAAAGTTCTTTAGGTACACTCATAAGAGAGGCAAGATAAATCATCATATAGTAGCCAATACCTTTCCAGATAGTTACGATAATAACTGAAATCAATGCGAATCGGGTATCAGTAAGCCACCCGATAGCGTTAAGACCGAGAACTTGTAGGAAGTAGTTAAGAATACCTGCTTGAGCATAAAGCCACTTAAATGCAATAGCGGCGACAACGATAGACACAATTACGGGAAGGTATATCAATATTTTATACAGAGTTAAGCCTCTAAGTTTTTGGTTAATCAAGATAGCCAAAAATAGTGGCACAATAGCAAGAATTGGCACGGCAACAAACAGATAAACAAAGGTATTGAACATAACCTTATAGAACAAAGCTGAATGTAGCAGGTTTGTATAATTTTTAAGTCCAACTAGAGTTGGGGAATAGATATCAGTAGAGTAGTCTAAAAAACTAAGATAAATAGTTTGAAAGAACGGTATAAAAAAGAACACCAACAGCACTACAGCAGCCGGTAGTAAAAACAAGTATGGTGTATATTTTTTATAGTACTGAAACATGCTTTAATTATACTCATATAATACATGTTCGTGCAATAAATTAAGAAATAGTAATAGAAGTGCCAAGACTTATACAAGTCTTGGCACCTACGTTTATTCGTTTATTTTCTAAATAGAATTTATATTAGCCTTTTTTGTATTTAGCGAAGATTTCATCTAATGACTTAGTTGGTTTTTGGTCATTAGCGTTAACATCTACGTTAGATGCATCTTTATTTGTTGTATCTGTTGTTGAAGATGATGTTGAAGTATCACCGCCAGTTGGCATAAATCCTTTAGCAATCTCAGCACCTGTATTAATACCGTTGCTTACAAAACTAGCTGTTCCAGCGCCCATGCCAATCGCTTTTTGAACTGAGCCCATATTCAATGATGCTCCAGCACCACCAGCTATATTGGTAGTAAATCCGGCCCAATTACCATCTTTTGCTGCTAAACCTGCTTGAGCAGCACTGTTAGCAACTTTAGTTGCATCACTAATAGTTTTTAAAGTTTCTTGTGTTTTTTGTGCTATTTTTGAAGCTTCAGTACCTGCCTGAACACCTTTACCAACCAAGTCACTTGCAGCACTTGCACCTGAAGAAACTGCATTTGCTAAGGATGTACCAAATGCAGCCCAATCACCTTGAGCAGCTGCAACACTTGCTTGACCAACAGATGCGGCAGCCGACAAGCCTTCACCAGTAGCTTTAACAACTTCTCCTGCAGCACTTGTTGCTGTACCAACTTTTTGAGTTACAACACCTGTAACTTTTGTAGTTTGTCCACCAATCTCAACAGTAGTTCCTGTTACTTCTAAAGATTTGCCTGTTGCTTTTAATGTACCACCACTTGTTTGTAAACCTGTTCCTGCACCAGTTAACGCAGCACCTGCTGGAGCTGTAAATACGCCTGCACTAAGCGGAGCCCCTGTTGCTTGTAAAGTAGCACCGGTTGTTTGTAAAGTTGAACCTGTTAAGTCAACAGTTTTACCTGATACTTTAACACCTTTACCTAAGGCTTGTACAGTTTCACCTGTAGCTTCAGTCGTAATACCTGTAACTTCGGTAGCTTTACCAAACGTTGCCATACCAGTACCTGTCATTGAAGTAACTGAACCAACTTGGCTTGCATATCCAAATGCTGTATTTGCAACTTCTAAGTTTGTATTAGCTTCTTCTTGAGCAGCTTCACCTTCTTCTTGAGCAGCCGCTGTTGCATCAACAACATCAGCTTGTGTTTGTTCTTGAATTTCTGCTGCTCTTGCTGACAATTCATCAATTCTTGATGTAATTTCACTTGTTCTACTTGTATATTTTTCTGCAACTTGGTCGAATGAACCAGAGCTATTATTACCTTTACTATTTGCTTTAGCAGGCGAGCTTGATTCACCTTTATTGGCAGCTTCTTGAGCACCTGCACCTGTTGTTAATGAATAAGCACTTGCTGTACCAGAACCAGTACCGTCAAAGTTTTCATCTGTACCTGCATTAGCCGAAGTTTCTTCTGCAACAGTAGCATTAATTTCATCTAGCTCTGCGCTGAATGCTGCAATTTCTTCATTCATTGCATCTATTTCTTCTGTACCTGATTCAACAATTTCAGTGTTTTTTGCTGTCATTTCATCTAGTACTGCAGCTCTTGCTTGTACATCAGCACGACCGGCTTCAATATCTGTGGCTTGAGTATTAGTATCTTCTGCTGTCGGAGCCTCACTAGTTTCAGCCTTACCGCTATTTTCTAAATCTTCAGCCATGCGTGCCATATCTTCTGCAGACACGTTATCTTTCATACCTGCACTATAATCTACTTGAGCATCGTCTTCAGTTCGTTCACCATCACGATTTTCATCTAAACCTTTTGTATCTTGAGTAGAAGCTTTATCAATATTCTTTTCGCCAACTCTCATTTCACCTTGAGTTGACTTATCAATTTGACATTTTTTCTTACCAAATAAACTTGTTCTTACTGTAGCTTTTCTAATTAATGCATCTGTATCATAATTTTGAAAATGTGTCATAAGCCTACTCCTTATATATTTTTTAATTTTACACACAAGTTGTTTATCGGCTGAACTAAGCAAAAACTTTAATTATCAAAGCCTTTTTGTAACAAATGTTTACAATTTGTTATATCCATGCGTGTCTGTATATTATATATAAGTTTTTCTTAAGAAAAAAATTGCTAGTCAATCATAATTTTTTACATTTTTATTACAATTATTTTCTTGTGTTATAATTAACGTATTACGAAGTATGAGGAATTCAAATGTCAATTTTACTTGAACAAAAACAAGCTTTAGTCGCCGGCGATGGTCAATTACCGGTTAGAATGGCTGAAAACGCAACAAAAAACGGTTTGGAAGTTATTTGTATTTCATTATCTAACGACAACGTTAAAGATTTAAAAAAAGTTTGCTCTAAAGTTTATTCTGTAGGCGCTGGCGAACTATTAAAAATAAAAAAGATTTTACAAGATGAACAAATCAAACAACTTACTTTCTTAGGTAAAGTTCATAAAGGTTTGATTTTACGTCGTCCAAAATTCGACTCTATGGCTTTAGAATTAATTAAAAATGTTAAAAGACTTAACGATGATCAAGTTATGTTAACTGTAGTTGAAGAACTTAACAAAATTGGTGTTACTGTTCTTGACCAAACTATTTTTATCAAAAACTTAATGATTCCTGCAGGTGTTCTGGGCAAACTAAAACCTACTGATTCTCAAATTGCTGATGTTCAATACGGTTATTGGCTTGCTAAAGAAATGGGCAAAATTGACGTTGGACAATCCGTTGTAATCAAAGACAAAATGGTTATGGCAGTTGAAGCTATCGAAGGAACTGACAAATGTATTGAACGTGGTGGAAAAATTGCTAAAAATGGCGGTTGCGTAATCAAGGTTGCGAAACCAACTCAAGACAAACGTTTTGACATTCCCGCTGTTGGCTTAAGAACTCTTCAAACAATGAAAAAATTCAAGTTATCTCTATTAGCTGTTGAAGCTAACGAAACTATCATTGTTGAACAAGAAAAAGTTGTTGAGTTTGCTGACAAAAACAATATTGTTATTATGGCTGTTTAATTATGAAAAAAATATTTATCATAACTGGCGAATACTCCGGTGACATGCATGCCTCTAACGTTGCACGTCATCTCTTAGAGATGAATTCTGATATTCAAATTGAGGCTATAGGTGGCGAAAGCCTTAAAGCTATGGGCATTAAGCTATTCTCTGACCATTCAAAAATGAGCGCCATGGGGTTAACTCCAAAAATTCTTTTAGACCACATCAGCCTTGGCAAAAGAGTCGTTAATTATTTAACAAATGAATACAAACCGGATTTAGTTTTATTAATCGATTACGGCGCTTTCAACCTAAAAATGGCTCGTTTTCTTAAAAAAGCCGGTATAAGAATAAACTACTACATTCCGCCTCAAGTTTGGGCAAGTCGCAAATATAGAATTAAATCAATCAAAAAATACGTTGATAAAGTGTTCTGCATTTTCCCATTCGAAAAAGAAATGTATGAGTCTTACGGAATTAAAACAACTTATTGCGGACACCCGTTAATAAGCCAACTTCCAGAACCAGCTAACAAAGAAGAATTCTTTGCTAAATACGGTTTAGACACCAACAAAAAGTTAGTTTCAGTTTTCTCAGGCTCAAGAAAATTTGAGTTAAACAATTTAATGAAAACCTTTATTAAGTCAGCAAAAGACTTAAAGAAAAAACATCCTGATTTACAAATTGTTTTCTCTCAAGCGCCTAGCATTAATGACGAAACATTCCAAAAATATTACAAAGATTGCGATTTCAAAGTTATAAAAGGTGACAACCAAGCCCTTTTAAGCTGTTCTGACTCATTAATTTTAGCATCAGGAACAGTTGCCCTTGAAGCTTCACTTTACAACACTCCTATGATTATCTCATACAAAGGACCTATCCTTTTCTGGTTCATATACCTACTTGTAAGGTGCATTAACAGAGTTTGTTTACCAAATATTATTATGAACAAAGACATTGTGCCTGAAATACTTGAACTTCAAGCTACACCAAGCAACATTGTTTACAACACTGAAAAATTACTTTACGACAGCAACGTCAGAAACACACAAATTGAAGGCTTAAAAGCCGTACGTGAAAAACTTTCCGACAAAAATTCATCGCTTGAAGTTGCCAAAGAAATTTATAGAGAACTTTTTGAGGAATAATTATGCACGCACCTCAAAATGCCTATATTCACATACCATTTTGTAACTCAAAATGCTTTTACTGTGCCTTCATATCAACGGTTAACACAAAACTTGAATTAGGCTATCTAATCGCTCTATTAAAAGAAATCGACACAAATTATCAAGGTAACACCCTAAACACGCTTTATTTTGGCGGAGGAACACCATCAATCTTGCCACTAGAGCACGTTAAAAAGATTTTTAACAAATTTAACCTTGCTCCAAACGCAGAAATCACATTGGAACTTAATCCTGAAAATGCAACAGCAGATTATCTTTCAGGACTTAAAAAAATCGGCATAAATCGTTTAAGTATCGGCATACAAACATTCAACGACAAGATTTTAAAACAAATCGGCAGGTGTCATTCAGCAGAACAAGCGCAAAATGCAGTTAAAATAGCTCAAAACGCAGGATTTGACAACATTTCGCTTGATTTTATTTATGGTTTGCCTAATCAAACAATTGAAGAGTTTACAAATGATTTAAAAATTGCAAAAACATTAAACGTTCCTCACATCTCACTTTACGGGTTAAAAATTGAAGATAATTCAGTTTTTGGCAAAAAAACACCGCAAAATTTACCCGACGATGATTTACAGGCAGACATGTATCTTAAAGCCATTGATGTTCTAAAAGATTTTAGTCACTACGAAATTAGCAACTTTGCAAAGACAGGGTTCGAATCACGTCACAACCTAAACTACTGGGATAACGCTCAATATTACGGTTTTGGTTGCGCTGCGCACGGATATGAAGCAGGCATGCGTTATGCAAACTGTTTTGACATTCACAAATATTTAGAAAATCCGCTTACAAAAGATTACGGACATTTTGAAACCGAAAAAGAAAAACTTGAAGAAGAAATTTTCTTAGGATTCAGGCGCTCTAGCGGTATCAACGTGAACGAAATTAACAAAAAGTTCAACATAAACTTTGACGAAAAATACAAAGAAACTATTCAAAAATACCTAAAAACAGGACACCTTAAACAAACCCAAGCAGGTTACGCACTCTCAAATGAAGGTTTCCTAATTAGCACTGTCATTCTTGCTGAATTTATTTAAGTTAAAACAAAACTGTGGCGGTAATAAAATCACCGCCACAGTTTTGAATCTTTATAATTAATTAGCCTTGAGTCACTTCTTGAGCTACTTCTTGAGCCACTTCTTCAGCGCCTTTTTTGCCAATTTTTTCTTTAAACCAGTCAACAAGTGCTTTACCTTTTGTTGCTACGTATTCAACACCGGTTTCTACACCTTTACCGCCTTTGAAAGCATAGTTTTGTAATTTTTCAGTCCATTTTGTAGGATTTGCAACTTCAGTTAATTTACCTGATTTAACACCTGCGTATAATGCTGCTGCTGCAACTGCCAAGCCTACAACAGTTCCGATAATACCTTTCTTAGCTGCACTGCCTTTTTTCTTACCTGCAATTTCAACTGTATCTGCTGCAACTTGTGGAGCAGCTGTATATTGATATGGTTGATTCATATATGGACGAGCATTTGTCGCTGTATTAATTCCACCTTGAAAACCTACATTTGCATTGATACCAGAAACCATTGTAAAAAACCTCCTATAACCTATAAAATTTTCTTCCTTACCTTTATAAAGTTTTTTTCATTAAAAAAATTGCTAAATTTGAAAAACATGTAAAAATTTACGTTACAAAAGTTTACAATACTCAAAAGCATGGAATATTCTAATATCTCGTGTAATCCTTATATATATAAGGAAGGAAAATTATGGGAATCTTTGATGATAACAATTTCATTGAAATAACTCAAGATGATATTAAAGATGCGATGCATTCATCTAAAAATCTTGATGACAACATAAAACAACGAGCTTTTGCCAACGTTATCGGCGGAAGACTTGGGATAAAATATTTAAAAAGCATAGGTTTTAATGCCACTAATCAAAATAGTTTATACACTATTCCGGCCGTTTTAAAGGACATGGATATTTCTGATGTAAACTTAGATAACATTAGAATTGACGTTAGAATCGTACCAAACGAAGATACGCTATTTATTCCGAAATCACAATATGAATTTAACGTAACTCCGGATTTATACATATTTTTAACAATGGCTGAAGATATGTCTAGCGCTAACTTTATCGGTGCAATTTCACCTGATGAAGTTAACAAGTCTAAAGAATCTAGCGGATATTATATTGTAGATAAAGGCGTTTTATATAATGAAAACAGCTTGAAAAAAGCGTTAAAAAAATCAAAACCTAAATCTAATTTACCGATTAATGAAAATGATGTTATTAAGGCTCAAGCCCTTATTGTAAACTTCATTGACGGCGATATTATGAATAATGAAAAACATTTCATTTATGAACAACTTTTAAAAAGCAAAGCTCTTTGTGAAATGTTTAGGAACTTTCAACATTTTGAACTTGTTTCAACAGATTTAGCACATACAGACGAAATCTTAAACGATTCTGTTCTAGATGTACTAGGAGCACAACAACTGTATGAAGAAGATATTACATCAGATGAGTTTGGCTCAGATATCAATTTAGACGAAATTGCAGATGCTACGGTAGCAGACTTTGTTGAAGACTATATTGAAGAAAACCACGATGAGGAAGATACAATGAATTTAGATGAAAATAATATTATAGATGGCGAATTTGAAGAAAAAGGCGAGGAAATTATAGAAGAAGCCGGACAACTGGAAGAATTACCTAGTGATGAAGAGTTGGCAAGCCTTGAAACATTTAATACTGATGCGCAAGACTCAGATGAACTTGCTTCGTTTGAAGAGCTAACACCTCTTGAACCTGAATCAAATATTGATACAGCTGGTACATTTGAAGGCTTTGGCGGGCTAGAACCTAATATGTCACAAGCAGATTTAGAAGATTTAACTGCAAATCCAATTGATATTGATAGCATAGATTTAGATACTTTTTCAGACTTGAATGAACATAAACAAAATGATGTAGCAGAAGAGTCAACACAATTAGAAGAACTTACTCCTGAAACAAAATCAGAAGAACCTGTTCAAAATATTCCAGAAGAAATTACAGAAGAATTTGCCTCAATCGATGAAGTTGCAAAAGATAGTGATATAAACTTCTTAGATTTTGAAGATATTCCTGACTTACAAGACATAAATATTAATGAAAATTTAGGTTCACTAGATGAATTTGAAGATGTTGAAGCTCTTGAGATACCTCAAGTTGAAGAAATCTCAACAGAACCAAAAATTCAACCTGAAGATAACTCGGTAACAGAAGAAGCACCAAGCTTGATGGAAGCAGTAAAAAATGAAGGTGTAGAAATCATGAATGAACCACAAGACCTGACTGATTTGGAAGCATTTGAAACGCCGATAGACTTAACTCTTCCAGAATTAGAGCCTGATGACGATTTACCAAGTCTTGAGGAAATCAGTGAAGAACCTCAAGTTGTTGAAGAAGAGCAAACTGTTTCAGAACCTGAAGTACAAGACACAATCGACAATGACAATTTTGAATTATTGGAACCTGTTGAACCGCTTGAAGAGTTAGTACCTCAAACACTTGATGATATAGCTGAACCGGTTAACTTTACTGAACCGGAACCGGTAGCAAAACAACAAGAAGCTAGACAGCAGGAAATTGCAGGTGATTCTATTGAATTACCGGAACAATTCCAAGGTTTAGGCAATGATGAAACACTTCAAGAAGTTGATTTATCTGACTTTGAAATGGCACAACAAAATGACAACGACCATAGCTCGGACACACATACAGAGAATACATCCTCAAATGATAGTCATGATGACGACATGAGCGGTCTTGAAGAATTTACAATGGATATGGCTGCAGCTGTAGAAGAAGCTAATCCAAACTTAAATAACCCTCAAGTGCCAATTGATAATGCGATGAATGATGCATTTAGCGCATTTAACGATTTCTCATCATTCACTGATGATTCTACTCCTGCAACATCTCAACAACCTGCTGCACCACAATCTTCACCGTTGGATGATATAAACCTTGATGATTTGGATAATGATGACGAAATTCCGACAGATGCGTTAAATTCTCAATCTGATATCAATCCTGATAATATAGACATTGACTCTGAAATTGACAATCTAGTTAATAGCGATATTGATTTGAGCGAAATAAATTTAGATGACATAGACTTAAATGATCCTGACATTCAAAATGTTGATTTAGATTTTAGTGATGAAGATTTTAACAATGTTCCTCAACAACCTGAAAATGTTCAACCTGAAAAGCCTCAAGAACAACAAATGCAGTTAAATGACATCCCTGATATGTCGGCTCAACAAAATTACGATAATATGCAATACAACCCTGAAGGTATGGATATGAATTCTGTTCCACAAGGTAATGATAATTATGATCCAAACTTTGCAGCAAATGACCAAAATACAATTGAAACCTTGTATGATAACACTCAACAACAAGGACAAATGGGTAATGATGCAATGGATAACACATTAAATCAAAACCATGTGAATATGAATAATTACCAACAACCACCAACAAAAGAAAAGAAAAAATCAACATCACCATTACTAGGTATATTATTAATTGTATTACTTATTGCATTTGGCTATACAAAAAAAGATTTAATTATGGAAAGATTTAATGCAAACAAAGGCGTACAAACACAGCAAGATCAAAATATGCCTATTGAAGGTGAAAGCCAAGAAGATAAAGAAGATGCTCAAATGCTTAACGATATGACCTCTCCTGAGCAAACAGAAGAAACAGCCAAACAACCTATTGGTGATATTCCAGGTGAAGCCGGAGGTCCTCAAGATGTAGCAAGTATGAACGCAAGCTTGAACCAAGGTAAAGAAAGACTTAAAAATAAAAACTTGTCCACAATACCTACAACTCCACAAGCTCCATTATATACAAATCAAATCAAAAAACTTTATTGGGAAGTTCCTCAAGAACTTACATACAACGATGCTGTTGTTAAATACTTAAAAATCACCGGAAGAGCAATGAAATTTGCCATTCAATCAGATTTACTAAACGCATCAGAATTACCATATTCATCAAAAATGATTGTTGATGTTCAAATTAGTAAAACCGGTGAATTAACAGGAACAAACATAACTGTTTCAAGTGGTTCTAAACAAATTGATGCAATTGTGTTACAAAGTGTTAAGGCAGCCTTAAAATACGTAAAGGCGCCAACTTCGGAATTTACAAAAGATAGTTATGATTTTTCTCTTATAATTAATTTCTAAGTTGTGATATTATATAAGTGTTAGTTAGCAGATTTTGATGAAAGTTTAAAAATTGGAATTAGCGCAAGAACACTTAGAGTTAATCAAGCGAATAATCAAGGCGGATAAAAAATTCCAAAACAACGAAGACTTGTTTGACGATTTTTTTAATGAAACCTGCAAGCGTTCCTTGTCAATATTAGAAACGATTGATGATAAAGATGCTTTAGAAGCATATATTCGAAAAATTGCATCAACCGCTATTGTTGTTGTGCTAAAAAACATGGGTCGAGTTAGAAGAACTCATCAAAGCTATGTTTCAACCAGAGATGTTGAAACTCAACCGGTTGAAATGAAAGAACCTGCTAACAACATTGAAAACGTATCTGTTAACTACAATTTTATTACAATACCAAAGAATCCTGAAGAGATTGTTGTAGAAAAAGAATTGCTACAATCAGTTTATGATTCTGTTGTTGTTGCGCATAGCCAAAATATCGAAAAACAATATCTGCAACTATACGAATTACGCTATGTAGAAGGGAAAAAGCAAGCTGAAATAGCCAGAGAAATGAATATTTCTCAATCTCAAGTATCAAAAAGGTTATTTGAACTAATGGATGCGGTCAAAAAATCTATAAACTAACAAACATTTTAGGTAAAACATGATTTGTCCAAGATGTAAAAAACAAATACCAAATGGAACTATAAACTGTCCTCACTGTAATACAAAAATTGGCACAGTTTGTAAACATTGCGGTGCTTACAACTTGATATATAACAAATCTTGCGTGGAATGCGGTACAGAATTGGTTAAATTCTGTCCACATTGCAAATCTGCAAATTTTCCAAATGCTCCGGCATGCAGAAAATGTGGTTATTCCTTTAAAAAAGCAAAACTTGCAGCAAAAAGAGCTTCCAGCCTAGAACCGCCTAGACAGTTTGTTTTACCTGCTATTTCTAACAAACCAAAACGCAAAAAAACAAAAATGGTTATGGCTCCAATGCCAAAACCTAAACACAGCAAAAACATTATTAATGTGAGTGTGCCTAATTATGCTCCTGATGAAAATTCGCCTCTAATTCCTGCAAAAGCTTTATTGCAAGGTGATGAAAGAATGCTTTCCGGACAACATTCCGCTACCAAAATGTCTAATTCATCAAAACAACAGACTAAGAAAAAAGCAATCAAAAAACTAAAAAAGAAAACTATAAGTAAAGAAAATGAAGCATTACAAACCCAATTAAATTCGCTACAATCTCAACTTTCAGGACTGCAAGAACAATTGAGTACTTTGCCTCAACAGCTAAATTCGATGAAACTTCAACAACAAAAAATAAAAGATGAAGAAGCTAAAATTGAACAAGCAGAACAAGAAATTATAAAAGAAAAATCAAAATCAAATCAAAAAAGTGTTTTACCTAAAGGAAAAGCACCGGCTACTAACAAAAAAAATATTCAACATCCTGCAAATAGAGCCTCATCAATAATGAAGAATTCTGCTCTACACAAGGGTGTATTACCTTTCAAATCTAACATTTTGCCAAACAGACATAACGTCATACCAAATCCAAGAAAGGTAACTCAATCAAAAAACATACTATCCGAAGCTGCAAGCAGACAGTTTAGAATAACAGAGCCAAAAGCCAATGAGGAACCACCAGTAAGACAACACGCAATGAATACAGGCAATGAAATGTCGTATTCTCCTAATTTGTTTACACAACAAAGTGCTAAAAACATTTTAGTTAACACATTGCTAAACACATCAGTAAAAGTTATTTCTCTGAGCGGTGCAAGCGGTATCGGTAAAAATATTGTATTAAGAGCAACAATTGAAGAACTTAAAGACAATCAATTTGTTTGGTTAATAGGCAAAGCCACTCAGCTTAGCCAAATTACGCCTTGTGGTCTTTTCCAAGATATTTTGCTTACATTCTTTAATGTTCCAAATTTCTGTATTAATACTGAAAAATTAAAAAAAGATTCTTTAAAGTTCTTTAAAACTGAATTTCCAAGCCTTAGAGTTGATGAAATAGACGATTTGGTAAATTTTTTATACCCTGAAAAATCAGCATATTATGAAAATATCTTCAAAAATAAGGCAAGAACTTTCAGTATCTTGAGAAAAGTTTTTGACACAATTTCATCTAGAATGCAAACAGTATTTATATTTGATAACTTTGAACACGTAGACAATATGTCTTACGAATTCTTAAAAACACTTATAAACAATGAAACAGGGCTACAAAACTCAAAATTCATACTAACTTACAATGAACCTCGCTCTGTAAAAACATACTTGTACGACAAATCGTTAATGGATGAACAATACGCTGATATTTCACTTATTGCGTTTAACGATAGTCAAACAGATACGTTTATAAATCAGTACAACCCTCTATTTATAGGTACCTCTCAAGCCCTAAGAGATACTATTCATAAGCAAACTGAGGGTAATCCTGCATACATTGAACAAATTTTAAACTTAGTTACAGATTCAAGCAGAAATTATATCTCGTTCAGCTTGCCTGATACCTTTGAGGCTGTTGTAAAACGCAGACTTGATATACTTAAAAATGAAAACATTTTAGTCTATGAACTTTTAATTGCGGCAGCTTTTTTAGGGTTAAAATTCTATCCTGTAGTGCTAAACCAACTTTTCAAAGTTGAAAACAAAGAATTTGTTGCTTTATTCTCAAGTTTATTAGATTTGAATTACATTACACCAGTAAACGAGTCTGCATATGAATTTAAAAGCACTCGTTTATGGAAAGCAATCTTAGAAATAGCAAGAAAAGACAAGAACTTTATGACAGTTAATGAAAAATTATTCGTTATATTGTCAGGATTTACGCTATCTTCGCACTCTTCTCTTGCATTATTAGCAACAAATTTAAAAGAAAATTTAAGTGCATTAAATGCGTGGTCTGAAGTTGTACGCCAAACTGCTGCAATTGGGGATGAAAACATCTATATTATGGCGCAAAAATACTCACTTGTGCTTGTTGACAAACTTCAAGGCGTTAACAGTTCCTTAATTAAGAACAACATCTATGAAAGACTTGGTAAAGTCATGTCATTTGATAACCCAAAAGCGGCAATTGAGTACTTACCTCGTGTAATTGAACACGTTAGAAAGCTTGACGACAACCTTAAAGAATTTGAATTAACCGGCTATTTGGCTCAATGTTGTCACAAAGTCGGAAATCACTTCGGAGTAATAGAATGCATTGATAGCGCCATTGCAAACGTAGATCAGTCTTATGATTTAGAGATTGCAATGCTAAAATCAAGAAAATTAAATTCGCTATTAACAATTGGAAATTTAGGTGAGGTCGTAAACCTTATAGATATTGAAATTCTGCCTATTTTTGAACGCAATTTAGATACAACAAAATCGCACAAAAACATTAAGATTGAAGACTTATTTGAAGCTTGGCTTGAAACATACTTAATCTTGGCAAATGCACTAGTATTACAGGGCGATAACCGTGCTCTTGGCGTTGTTGGTACTATTTTTGAAATCGTTGAAAAGAACCACATTCAAAATGATTTGTATATTTGTAAGGTAAAATTGACTCTAGCACTTGCAAATACGCTAAAAGGGGATATTCAAGAGTCTGAAACTATTTTAGAAGAAACCCTAAAACAATATAAAAATAACGATATAATGGATGCCCAAGCAGTTACCATTTGGAATTTGATAAGCGTTATCAATAGTATCTCAAGAAGCCAATTAGACGGCATTCAAGACGAATTGTTCCAAATTGTGACATTTGTTAATAACAACAATGATCCATTAAGTAAGAACATCCTAAAATTATTGCTAGGTAAGGTTCTCAAGGAAAAAGGCAAATTCAAACAAGCGCTTGCGATTTACTCAGAGCAGGTTTCATACTTTGCAAAGGAAAAGAACGCACTGGGCGTACTTATTGCGTGGTACTTCATTTCAGAAGTTACACTACTTACGGCTGGTGCCGAAAAGTCGCTTGAATACTCGCTTAAAGCCCTTGATATCGCACAAAGTCCGAAGATTCAAAACTTCTACTTTATTACTCAATTCAATAAGATTATCGGTGAGGCGTACCTTACATTACAGGACTACGATTCGGCTAAAGCGTACATAGAAAGCGCAATTGGCATAGCAAGACAATTCGATTTACTTGATACACTGTCTGAATTGTACTTCTTATATGGTAAGTACCTGCAAGAATTGTCTACAATACAGTCTGAATCTCAACGAGATTACGCTGTTAGCGCATTTAAGATGTATGACAAAGCCGTTAACCTTGCGCAAAGTCTACATAACAGCTTATTAGTAAGCACTGTAATGACTGCTAATACTGAATTACGTCGTTACTGCCAAAAGAATGGAATTATACTAAGATAGCAAAACTATAGATAGTATTAGATTTTAGACGTCTTACAATCATAGAGTTAGGTTATTACTGTCAGAACCGGATATAAAACCGTACAACCATTTTGTTTTAGTAATTATACCCCTCTTTGTCCTACATTTTACGTACGCTATTTTACGTACGTAAAATGTAGGACAAAATAAATTTTCGTTATTTAAAAAATTATTTAATCAAAATAAGGTTTATTAGAAAAATTTTCATACTAGTTATTATAAAATTTTTTTATAAAAAAAGACT
>URRM01000030.1 GCA_900550295.1 uncultured bacterium | reverse complement strand
GCCGTTTCGAAGAAACGGCGCCTCTTTTCACTAAAACATTTCACATTATTTTTGTTCTTCTTTTTGAATCATATCTTGAAGCATTCTTTTAGCGACATCAAGTTGAGCATCATTATTTTTTCTTAAATCTTGAGTTGTAAGTGCAATTTGAACGTCTGGAGCGATACCTTTTTTGTTAATGTCGTTACCGTTAGGTGTTAAATATTTGGCAATTGTAAGATTCATACCGGTTTCGTTTGGTAGTGTAAGAACTTCTTGAACCATACCTTTACCATAAGTTGTAGTTCCGACTAATTTGGCTTTGTGATAATCTTTTAATGCTCCTGAAAGGATTTCACTGGCACTCGCACTGGATTTGTCAATTAAAACAACCATGGGCTTGTTAACGTTGTAATCAACATTTTGTGCTGTCATATTTCGTTTGTAGCCGTTTCTGCCAACGATACTTACGATGTTTCCTTGCGGTATAAATAAGTTTGCGATAAATACTGCATTTGGAAGTAATCCACCTGGGTTTCCTCTCAAATCAAGTATTAATCCTTTTGTTTTCTCAGTTTTTTCTAAGGCTTCTAAAAATTCATTTGTTGTAGATAAACCGATAAAGCTTAGGATTTGAATGTAGCCAATATTTTTGTCTACAGAGCTTTTTACTGTTTTTATTTTAATTTCTTTTCTTTTAATGTTTTTAACGATTTTTTTGTTATCTCTAAGTATTGTAACCTCTACAACACTGTTTTCAGGACCTCTAACGAGTCCGGCAACGTCGGAAATTGACATTCCGCTAACTTCTTTTTTGTTAACCGCAAAAATTACGTCTAAGGCTTTTATGCCTGCATTACTGGCTGGTGTACCTTCAATAACGTTGAAAACGGTTATTTTACCTGAATTAGAAAAAATGTTAACCCCAATGCCTGTGATTTTTGAATCAATAGAAGTGTTTAACTCTGCAAATTCAGTTTTAGACATGAATTTTGAATACGGATCGTTAAGGCTTTCAAGCATTGTGTTTATTGCAACATAAGCATCTTCGTCAGTTTTAATTTTACCTTGATAGTGAGCTTTCCAACGATACCAATCTTGTTCGTTCATGTCTGTATCGTAATAGTTATTTTTGATTACTTTCCAAGCCTTGTTAAATAGCTTTTGAGAGTCAATATAGTCTGTATTTACGTTTGTTTGTAATCCAACCGGACTTGATGCAAGTTTCAAGTACATGTTATGAAGCAGGTTGTTAAATATTAACAACGTAGCTACTAAAACTATGAAAATAATTGCGTGTTTTCTTTCCATAGCATAATTTAACATCAACGGATAAATTTAATCAATAGGTAATATAACGTGAGTTTAGATAAATTAAATTTTATTAAAAAACGAAAAATTTAGTCTTGATAAAACGTAAAAAATAGTTTATACTAAAACACAAATAAGGAGTATTGAATGGCTAAAATGGTTATAAATAAAGACTCTCAAACCTTTTTTGGGGAGGTGAACACTAGTAGTAGAACGACTTTTGGGCTTAAGGTTAATTCCACCATCCAATCCTTTAAACCTCTAACCATACGTAAGGTATTGGCATTTACTCTTGCAGAAACCCTAATTGTAATGGGTATTATTGGCGTGGTTGCAGCGTTGACAATTCCAAACTTGAACTCTTCAACGGTGATAAAGAAAAAGTAGTAAAGGTTAAAAAGATTTATTCAAACTTAAACGATGCAATTGGGCGAGCTCAAGCTGTTTATGGACCAGTTGAGGAATGGGTGAATGGTAAAACTGCAGAACAAAAAAATTTAATATTTTATGAAAGAATAACGGAATTTATGAAAATCCAAAAAACTTGTACTCCTAATACCACTGGGTGTTTTACTAAAAATCAAGGTAATGCCTTAAAATCAGGATTCTCGGTAACGGATACTTTTCAATCTCATTATCAAGTAATTTTAGCTGATGGTATTTCTATTGCGATGTTTCCTTATGAAGATGGTTGTCAAGAGGATGGTTGTTATAATTTCTATGTAGATATTGATGGACCATCAAAAGGTTCTTGTACTTGGGGTAAAGATATATTCGCTTTTGTTGGCGGTTCAAAAGACGGTCTTATTTCTTCTTGGGCATCTTCAAATGCAACACTTCGTTCTTATTGTTTTAAATTTGGTAATACTTGTTCTTCTTGGGTTATTCAAAACAATAATATGGATTATATCAAGGCTGATTCAAGTGGTAAATGCCCAAACGGTAAAGTATTGGATTGGACAACAAATACCTCTTGTAAATAGTATCTCTACAATCTTTCAAACCCTGGTGATGTTTGAGGAAGGTTTTGATATCCTTTATTTGCATAGACTGTTTTACGAATGTATTTGTCAGTGTAACCACCTTTTTTAAATAATTGTTTTAAAGTGTTTTCTCTTTGTAACAACGGGTGTTGACGGTCGTTTTGTTCTGGATAAATTTCTAATAATTCACTCCAAACAGCTGCCTCCATTGTCCAAGCGTAAGTTTCTTCTGCTAAAGAGTTGTATTCATCTTGGTGCAAAGCTTCATGCGCTAACAATGCGGCCAACGCTGCAGGCGGAGCATCTGCGTGTCTTGGATTAATGAAAATATATAATTGATTTTTCTTTTTCCAACCTAAAGCATCAAAGTTTTGGTATTCTTCTTTGATTTGACTCAAGTCTTTAAATTGAACTTTTACAGGCTTATCTGTTAGATTATAACCGATTAAAGCCCGTCTTGAAAAATCTGCTGTTGTGTTTTTCATCATATCAAGTGCAACTAGAATAACCTCGTCATTGCTAATCTTTCTATATTCTTTTTTTAATTGATTTATATAAATGTCGTCATATTTTGGAGGATAATTTGAACGAGCTTGTTGTTCAACGACTTCCTCTTTTTTGAAAATAGCGGCATGTGCCATTGAAGGTACAAAAAATGCCATTAATATTGCTAAAATAATTATTTTCTTTGTTTTCATACAATCCTCACCAATTAAGTATAACTATATTATAACTATATTTTTTGTAAATTCAAATTTTTATTTTTGTAACGTTTGTAACTAATTTATATGTTTGTATTATAATAAATTATGGAGGTAGGAATAATGCTAGAAAACGGTTTAATTATAACAGTTGTCGGAATGGGTGTAGTATTCTTATTCTTAACTTTGTTGGTAATTTGTATGAGTTTAATGGCGAAGGTTATCGTTATTATTAACAAATTTATGCCGGAAGTTACAGAAGAAACTGTTCCTGTTAAAGTTAACAGAGCAACTGAGGATGACGTTGCGGTAGCAATTGCTGTTGCAAAAATGAATATGTAATTTATATATTATTAGAAATTTAAAAGGGATAAAAAAATGTCAAAAAAATTAATCAATGTTATGGATACATCTTTTAGAGATGGTTTCCAATCAGTATTCGGCGCAAGAGTGTTGGTAGACGACTTTTTACCAGCATTGAAATCTGCCGTAGATGCAGGTATCAAACATTTTGAAGTTGCAGGTGGTGCTAGATTTCAAGCTCCAATTTTCTTCTGCAACGAAAATGCTTTTGAAACTATGGACAAAATCAGAGAAACAGTTGGTCCTGATATCAAATTACAATCTTTAGCACGTGGTGTTAACGTTGTAGGTTTGAACTCTCAACCACGTGACGTTATTGACTTACACGCTAAAATGTTTGCAAAACACGGTGTAAACGTAATCAGAAACTTCGATGCTTTAAATGATGTTAACAATTTAATTGACTCGGCTAACAGCATTAAAAAATATGGTCTACAACACGAAGCTACAATCACTATGATGGAACTTCCATACGGTTGTGAAGGTGCTCACGATGTAGAATTTTACAAACAAGTTTTAAGAAATATCTTAGATGCAGGTATTCCATTTGATTCATTAGCATTCAAAGATGCATCAGGTACTTCTCACCCAAGAAAAGTTTACGATACAGTTAAAATGGCTCGTGAAATGTTAGGTGCTGATATGCCAATCCGATTCCACTCTCACGAAACAGCAGGTACCGGTTTAGCTTGCTACTTAGCTGCTTTAGACGCTGGTGCTGACGGTATCGACTTGTCAATGAAACCGGTTTCAGGTGGTACTGCTCAACCTGATATTATTTCAATGTGGCATGCTTTAAGAGGTACAGAATACGATTTAGGCTTAGACATTAAGAAAATTATGGAAACAGAAGAAATCTTCAAAGAATGTATGAAAGATTACACTGTTTCACCTGTTTCATTAGCTGTAAATCCAATTCTTATCCAAGCTCCATTACCTGGTGGCGCAACAGCTACTACAATTGACCAATTAAAAGATATGGGTATGTTAGACAAATTCCCTAAATTAATTGAAAACATGAAAGAAGTTGTTTCTAGAGGTGGTTTTGGTACTTCAGTTACTCCGGTATCTCAATTCTATGCTCAACAATCATTCTTGAATGCTATTTCTGAACATCCTTGGGAAAAAGCAAATCCAGGTTACGCTAAGATGATTTTAGGTTACTTTGGTAAAACTCCATGTGAACCTGATCCTGAATTAGTTAAATGGGCAGAAGAAAAAACAGGTTTACAACCAACAACAGAAAAAGTTGTAGATATCAATGATAAAGATCCTGAAAAAGGCTTAAAAGCTGCAGAAGAAAGACTTAAAGCAGCAGGTTTGCCTGTAACGGATGAAAACTTATTTATTGCAGCTGCATGTAAAGACGGTAACGCTGACAAAGGTATCGACTTCTTGTTAGGCAAAGGTCACGTTGCAGTAAATAAAGGTCAAAAAGCTACAAAAGGCAATTATGCAAACGGTGCAACCGTTACAGTTAATGGTAAAGACTATGCTGTTAAAATTGAAGGCGATAAAGCTACAGTTAATGGTAAAACTTATGATGTTTCAATTGTTGAAGGCTTGAAAGAAGTTGCTGCTTCAGGTGCTTCAAACGGAGCAGGAACAGAAGTTAAATCTCCATTACCTGGTGCAATTCTAAAAGTTATCGCAAGAGAAGGTGATATAGTCGAAGAAGGTGATGTATTGTTCTTAATGGAAGCTATGAAAATGGAAACAGAAATCAAAGCTCCATGTGCAGGTAAAGTTGGCTCAATCAGAGTTGACGTAGGCGCAACAGTTACAGCCGGTCAATTGTTGGTAACTTTGGGCTAGTAGGAGTAAGAAAATGCAATTATTAGAAAGTTTAAAAAGTTTAAATGATATTACAGGTTATGCCAATATGGTTAAAGAGCCTCTACAAGGTGTAAACGGAGTTGAAAACTTCTTACATATGTACGGTTGCATAATCATGTTCGCTGTATGCTTGTTGCTATTATATTTAGCAATTAAAAAGAACTATGAACCATTACTACTATTACCAATCGGTTTTGGTGGTATTTTGGCGAACATTCCGGTAGCCGGACTTGCAGAACCGGGTGGGTTCTTATACACTGTTTACCATATTGGTATTGACGGTGGCTTGTTCCCATTGTTCATCTTTATGGGTGTTGGTGCAATGACTGACTTTGGTCCGTTAATTGCAAACCCTAAGACTGCATTATTGGGTGGTGCTGCTCAATTCGGTATCTTTGGTGCTTTATTGGGTGCATTATTACTTGCAAAATATGCAGGATTTGATTTCGGTTTAGCTGAAGCTGCTTCTATCGGTATCATTGGTGGTGCTGATGGTCCGACTTCAATTTTTGTAACTTCAAGATTGGCTCCTGACTTATTAGGTGCTATCGCAGTTGCTGCTTATTCATATATGGCTTTGGTTCCAATCATTCAACCACCTATTATGAAGGCTTTAACTACAGAAGCTGAACGTAAAATTGAAATGGTTCAATTAAGATACGTTTCAAAACGTGAAAAAATTATATTCCCAATCGTAGTTTTGGGCTTATGTATTATCTTTTTACCAGATGCAACTCCATTGTTAGGTGCTTTAACATTTGGTAACTTAGTAATGCAATGTGGTGTTACAGAAAGATTATCTAAAACATTACAAAATGAATTTATCAACATCGTAACAATCTTGTTAGGTTTGTCAGTAGGTTCTAAACTTTCTGCAGATAAATTCTTAACTTTGGAAACTTTAGGTATCTTGTTCTTAGGCTTGTGTGCATTCTCAATAGCAACAGCTTCAGGTGTATTATTCGCAAAATTAATGAATGTATTCTCGCCAAAGAACAAAGTAAACCCATTAATCGGTGCAGCTGGTGTTTCAGCTGTTCCAATGGCCGCTCGTGTAGTAAACAAAGTCGGTTTAGAATCAAATCCTCAAAACTTCTTGTTAATGCACGCTATGGGACCTAACGTAGCAGGTGTAATCGGCTCTGCCGTTGCTGCTGGTATCTTATTAGCTTTATGTGGTTAATGTGATATAATAAATTTGAAATTTGTATAAAAAGGAGATAAAAAATGACAACAAAAGAATTTTTTACTAATTCAGAAGAATTGAAGAAACTTATGTCAGCTGCTCGTGCAACAATCACAGCTCCATTTTTCGGTAACAATGTAGAAAAAATCGAAAACGTAACAGAAGCTTATGAATTGGCACAAGAAAGCTGCGGTACTATTGAATTAACAGGTATGCCTGTTTACGAACCTGAAAAAATCGGTTTACCTGCAGGTGCTAACCAATTATTATTCAATGATGGTACAGTTGTTGGACGTTGTGCAGCAGCTAGAAAAATCGTTGGCGAACCAAACTGCGACTTAAAAGTATTACTTCCTGTAATCCGTGAAGCAGTTTATGGTACTCGTGATAGATTAATGTACAACTGCGAAACTGTTGTAGGTCTTGATAAAGACTTTATGATTAAAGCTCACTTATTGATTCCTGAAGGTTTCGAAAACATTATGTACTCTTGGATGTTGAACTTCCAATACTTTAACGAAGAATACAAAAAAATGTACGCAGATTCTAAAGATATTCCTGAAGGCGATATTTACGTATTCTCTGATCCTGACTGGTCACACCCAGACTTCCCATATGGTTTAACATTCTTTGATCCAGAACACAACTGTGCTGCAATCTTAGGTATGAGATACTTTGGTGAACACAAAAAAGGTACGTTGACATTAGCTTGGGGTTCAGCTGCTCGTAACGGTTACGCTTCTTGCCACGGTGGTATGAAACGTTACAACTTAGATGGCGGTAAATCATTCCAAGTTGCTGTATTTGGTCTATCAGGTTCTGGTAAATCAACAATTACACACGCAAAACACGACGGAAAATACGATATTACTGTATTACATGATGATGCATTCATTATTAATACAAAAGACAAATACACAATCGCTCTAGAACCTGCATACTTTGATAAGACAGCAGATTACCCTATCGGTTGTGAAGACAACAAGTATATCTTAACTCAACAAAACGCTGGTGCTATTATGAAGGAAGATGGTCTTGTATACTCAGTTACAGAAGATATCAGAAACGGTAACGGACGTGCTGTTAAGTCTAAATTATGGTCACCAAACAGAGTTGATAGAATTGATCAACCAATCAATGCTATTTTCTGGTTGATGAAAGACCCTACAATTCCGCCTGTAGTTAAATTATCAGGCGCTTCTTTAGGTGCCGCAATGGGTGCAACTCTTGCTACAAAACGTACATCAGCTGAAAGACTTGCTGCCGGCGTTGATCCAAATGCTTTAGTTGTTGAACCATACGCTAACCCATTCAGAGTTTACCCTCTATCAATGGATTACGAACGCTTTAAACACTTAATCGAAGACGGTGTTGATTGCTACATCTTGAATACTGGTGAATTCATGGGTACAAAAGTTAAGAAAGAACACACTTTGGGCATTATTGAATCTATCGTTGAAGGTTCTGCTAAATTCCATAAATGGGGCAACTTAGATGACATCCAAATTATGGATATAGAAGGCTTTGACGCTTCTTTTGATAACAAAGAATTCGCTGAACAATTCAAAGCTCGTATGCAAGACAGAATTGCATTCGTAAAATCAAGAGAAACTGAAAAGAATGGTATCGATAAATTACCTGCAGATGCTCTTGAAGCACTTGAAAATGTTGTTAAACAAGCGTAGTTTGTATAACAAATACTATTTAGGGCGAGTTTCGTTTAAACGAAACTCGCCCTATTTTTTTCAAAAATTTGCCCAGATAGATAATGAAAAAATAATTTATTGTAAATAGAATGTAAGAGTTTAAAACATATAATAAAGGAGAGAAAATGAAATCAGTAGCGACATTAGAATTGCAGTATGCACATAGATTTTACGGTTTTAAAGGAGAGGCTCAATATCTTCATGGGCATAGTGGTATTTTGACAATTGAAGTAGAAGATACCATAAATAAAGTCGTTAATATGGTTTTTCCTTGTAATGAAATCAAGAAAACAGCTTGGGAACTTCTTCAAAACTTTGATCACGCTTTAATTTTAAGGGAAGATGATCCGTTATTGCCTGTAGTGCTTGAAGTGTACGAAAAGCAGGGAATTAAAAACGGTGCGCCTACTAATCAAATGAAAGGACCAGCCTTCAAAACAGGGTTGGCTACTGCCTATCCCGATAGTCGTTTGATTGTAACCAAGGAAACAATGACTGCAGAGGGAATGATAGATATTGTTTATGAATTGTTGAAGGATAAGTTAAATATTTCAAAAATTACATTCGTAAGTGGCGTAAATACTGCAACAGAGGAATATCAAGTACGTAAAAATTTAATTGAGAGATGTCCTTTATGTGGCATTGCATTAGATAAAAATGGAGTTTGTCAAAAATGTGGGTATAAAAAGCCATAAAATATAAAAAATTAAAGGTCAGCACTTAAAAAATAAGTACTGACCTTTTTGTTTGTAAAAATCTAAAACCCGTATACAGCCTGTCACTTCCCTGTTTTTTGTAATGAATTAGCTATTTTTACTAGCTTTGAGATGTTCATGTCCGTAAAAATACGTACGTAAAAATACGTACGTTTTAAAACAGACAAAATGTGGAATAAAATTTGATATAATAAAAATCTAAAATTGGAGATGTTATCTCTTGCGTTTTTGCGAAAAATAAATCATAATTAAATTAAAAATATGAAAAAAGAATATGGCTGAAAATATTGAAAATAAAGCCTCTCAACTTTACAGGGGGGCAAGTCGTAACGCGACTTTTAGACTTAATAAAAAGGAGTCTAATATGATGTCATTGTTGCGTAGAATAAAAACATTCTGTCGCCATGAATTTAGTTCAGAATATCATGTTGTAGTGACACTGAAACGAGTTTAGGATGACATAAGATTTTTTTACCTTAAGTGGGTCTTTAAAATTTCGCTTTATAAATTTTAATAATGACTGAAAATGTTTAGTCACCATGATAAACTAATTTTATTATGAGTACTCCTTACGTACCTTTACACTTACACACCGAATATTCATTATTAGATGGCGCAATTCGTATTAATGATTTGTGCAAATTTAGTGTGGAAAACGGTTTTCCGGCTGTAGCAATTACCGATCACGGTGTAATGTACGGCGATATGGAGCTTTATGAAACTACGTTATTGAAATACAGCGGTGAACAAAAGCTTAAGCCTTTATTAGGTTGCGAATTTTACGTTCATAACGGCGATATTTCAGAACGTGACAAAATGAACAACCCTTGTTATCACTTAGTTTTAATCGCTAAAAATAACATAGGTTATCAAAATATTATCCGCTTAACTTCCGTTGCTTGGTGTGACGGTTTCTATATGCACCCTCGTATTAATTGGGAGCTTTTACAAAAGCATCATGAAGGTTTAATCTGTCTTTCAGCTTGTCTTGGTGGTGAAGTTTTACAAAATCTTTTACACAAGGAACCTGAAAAAGCTCGTGAAGTCGCAAAGCGTTACAAAGATTTATTTGGTGAAGATTATTACATTGAACTTCAAGATCACGGTTTAGAAGATCAAAAACGAACAAACCCTGAACTTATTGCAATTGCCAATGAACTTGGTATTGAAATGGTTATTACAAACGACTCTCACTATTTAAAAAAAGAAGATGCCGACATGCACGATACTTTATTGTGTATGAATACAAACTCTGACAAAGATGATCCTAACCGTTTCCACTTTGAGGGTAATGAGTTCTATGTTAAAACTCCTGAGCAATTAAGAGAGTCTTTCAGTTGGTTAGACCAAGAAACCTTTGACAGATGTATTGCAAATACCGTAAAAATTGCAGAAGGTTGCAACGTGAAGATTGAAAAAACTGATGCACTTCCTGCTTACGAAGTACCCGCAAATCATACAACTGAAAGTTATTTTGAATATCTTGTAATCGAAGGGTTAAAAAAGCGTTACGGCGGAATTTCCAAGGAATTAAAAGAACGTGTTGATTATGAAATGAAGGTAATTGAAGATATGGGCTTTACTGCTTACTTCTTGATTACTTGGGACTTTATTCACTACGCAAAAACACACGGTATTCCGGTAGGTCCTGGGCGTGGTTCTGCAGCAGGTTCGGTTGTTGCTTATGCGCTTGAAATTACAGATTTGGATCCAATCGAACATAAACTCTTGTTTGAAAGATTTTTGAATCCTGAACGTTTCACAATGCCCGATATTGATATCGACTTTTGTATTGAACGTCGTGGTGAAGTTATTGATTACGTAACTAAAAAATACGGCGAAGACAAGGTTTGTCAAATTATCACCTTCGGTACATACGCAGCAAAAGCTGCAGTAAAGGGCGTTGCTCGTATTTTGAAAATTCCGTTTGCAGACAGTAACAGAATTGCAAGTTTAATTCCGTCAGAACCAAAGACTCACATTGATGATGCGTTACAAGAAGGTATGGAGCTTCGTGTAATGTATGATAACGATGAGCAAATCGTTATTGATCCAATAGAGGGTAAGACTGTCGGGGTTAAAAAATGGATTGATTTGGCTCGTGGTATTGAAGGCATTAAGAATAATACAGGTACTCACGCAGCAGGTGTAATTATTGCGCCAAAGCCTTTAGACCAAATTTTGCCTGTAAGACCTTCAAAAGACGGTATTGTTCAAACAGGCTATCCGCCACACGCTGTAACAGAGTTCTTAAGCCTTTTAAAAATGGACTTTTTGGGCTTACGAAACTTAACAACTATTTATAAAACATTAGATGCAATTAAAAAACGTCAAGGAATTGAGGTTGATATTAACCACATTCCACTGGATGACAAGCCTACATATCAAATGCTTATGGCAGGTGATACAGACGGTGTATTCCAGTTGGAATCAGCCGGCATGAAGAACCTTGTTAAACGTTTAAGACCTGACGTATTTGAAGATTTAGGCGCCTTGGTAGCTTTGTTCCGCCCTGGTCCGTTGGATTCAGGCATGGTTGACAAGTTCGTAGACAGAAAACACGGTCGTGTTGCGATTACTTATCCGCATCCTGACTTAGAACCTGTTTTAAAAGATACATACGGTACAATTGTATACCAAGAACAAATTATGCAGGTGTTCCAAATTCTTGCTGATTACTCATTAGGTCAAGCCGACATGGTTCGTCGTATGATGGGTAAAAAGAAAATCGATGAGATGCAAAAGCAAAAGGGTAAGTTCATTGAAGGTGCGGCAAGACACGGAATGGCGGCAAAAGATGCTACTGCTTTATTTGAAGATATTGAAAAGTTCGCATCTTACTGCTTTAACCGAAGTCACTCTGCTGCATATGCTTTTGTTGCATATCAAACAGCTTACTTGAAGTGTCATTATCCTGTAGAATATATGGCTTGCTTGCTTTCAAGTGTTTCAAACGACCAAGAAAAAACTCAATTATATATTGAAGAATGTAATAAAAAAGGTATTCAAGTTTTACCGCCGGACATTAACAAGTCATTTGCTGAATTTGCGCCCGATGGTGATGATATCCGTTTTGGTTTAGCTTCAGTAAAACAAGTTGGTGAAGTTGTTGTTGAAATGATTATCAAAGAGCGTGAAGAAAACGGTGAATTCACTTCAATCTATGATTTCTGCAAGCGTATTGATCCGAAAGCTACAAACAAACGTGTTTTAGAAGGATTGATTAAGTCAGGTGCCTTCTCAAATCTTGAAAAATCAAGAAAACAATTATTAGAAAACCTTGAATACATTGTAAATACAGCAAATAAAGAGGCTAAAGCAAAGGAATTAGGTCAAACAAGTTTGTTTGCCGGATTAGAAGACAATGAAGATTTTGCAGGGACTCAATTCCACCTTGCAGGTTCTGATGAAGAGTTTTCTAACAAAGAGCTTCAAGCGTTCGAAAAAGAATTCTTAGGGTTCTACGTATCTTCTCACCCATTGTCGTCAATTATGGATAAAATGCAATTCTTGATGTCACACAAAATATCAGAAGTTAAAGAACTACCGCCTGACAAGGTTGTAACTCTTTGCGGACTTGTTACAAGTGCCAGAAAAATTCCGTACAAAAAAGATCCTTCAAAATTCTTGAAAACGATTACAATGGAAGATTTGACAGGTAAAATTGAAGCTATTTGTTTCCACCAAAAAATCGGACAATTTGATAGCTTTATGGAACCTGAAATGAGAATTATCATTACGGGAAAAGTTAGTTACAGAGAAGGTTCTGACGAACCTAACATCATTATTGACGATGTTAAACCTGTTGATAATGCAAATATATTCATGATTTCTCTAAAAGAAGAAATTCCATACGAAGAGCTTGTTGCCTTAAAAGATGGTTTAGCAAAGCATTCAGGTGGTGATCCCGTTGTAATTAAAGTTATTGAAGATGGTGTAGAAACAAAAATTGCATCATCTCCAACTTTTTGGGTTACTTCATCGAATGATTTGGCGCATTCCGTAAAATCTGTTATTAAGCGTGATATAGACGTTGAAATTAAATCTATTGAAGAAAAGCTTTAATATTGTAGACTTTAAGGTAATAAGGTAATAAGTCATTTATAGACTTTTAATCGTTTTTTCACAAAACGTTACGTAGGGCTTGCAATTCAAGATTTTTTATAATAAACTGTTCCATGTCAGAAAACTCACGTTGAATATGAATTTCCAATAGGCTTAAATAGCTTTTATTTTGGCGTATTCAAAAAATATAAAAGAAAAGATAGTAGTATTACTTTATAAGGAAGGTAAAAATGTCAAACGAAGAAAAATTAGAACAAACTGAAGTTGTAGAAGAAGTATCAGCTGAAGCAACTGCAGATGAAACTACAGAAGAAGCTCACGAAGAGTTTGAAGATGTAGCAAGAGAAAAAGGCGAAAGAAAACAACGCTCTCGTCGTAAAAAAATCGAAACTCAAGAAGAAAAACCGGTTTCTGAATGGCAAGAACGTGTAGTTCAAATCAGACGTGTAACAAAAGTAGTTAAAGGTGGTAAAAAATTAAGCTTCCGTGCTGTTGTTATCGTTGGTAATCAAAAAGGTCAAGTAGGCGTAGGTTGTGCTAAAGCAGCTGAAGTTATTATCGCTATTCAAAAAGCTATTGCTGACGGACGTAAAAACTTAGTTAACGTTCCAATTTTCAAAACAACTATTCCACACCCAATTAAAGGTGTTTCTGGTGCAGGTGCAGTTATGTTAAGACCGGCTGCTCAAGGTACCGGTATTATCGCTGGTGGTGCTGTTCGTTCAGTATTAGAACTTGCAGGTATTGAAAATATCTTATCTAAATCTCAAGGTTCTAAATCACCTCTTAACGCAGCAAATGCAACTTTAGACGCATTACAAAAATTAACTCCATTCTCAGACGTTGCTAAAAGACGTGGTTTGACAATGGCAGAATTATTAAATTAGTAAGCTGTCTAATTTCGTTATTACTTTGATTATTGTAAAAAAGGATTATAAAAATGGCTAAAACAGAAACAAAAAAAGTACAAATTAAATTAGTTGGTAGCTTAATCGGTGCTTCTCCTGCTCAAAGAAAAGTAGTTGCAGCATTAGGCTTACGCAAAATGAACCAAGTTGTTGAACATGCTCCAAGCGCAACAATCATGGGTATGGTTAACAAAGTATCTCACTTAGTTAAAGTTGTAGAATAATTTAGAAAGAAGGATAAATAATTATGATTACATTAGAAGATTTAAGACCTGCAGAAGGTTCTACAAAAAAATCAAAAAGATTCGGACGTGGTCGTGCATCTGGTCACGGTAAAACATCTTGCCGTGGTGCTAATGGTGAAGGTCAACGTGCCGGTAGAAGCTCTAAAAGAGGTTTTGAAGGTGGTCAAATGCCATCATACAGACAAATGCCTAAATTAAAAGGCTTTAAATTAATCAACCAAATTAAATATGCTGAAATCAACGTAAGCGCTATTGAAAGATTATCTATGGATGAAATTTCTTTAGAAGCTTTAAAAGAAGTTAAAAAAGCTCACCCTTCAACTCAAGGTTTAAGAGTTATGGGTAACGGAGAAATCAAAAGAGCTGTTACAGTTAAAGCTGCTTATGTAACTCCATCAGCTAAGGAAAAAATCGAAGCTGCAGGCGGAAAGGTTGAATTAGTTTAATTATGCAACAAGGTAAAATGAGAATGCCGACATCTGCTGACTTAATGTCAATGTGGAATGCTTCAGGGTTAAAAAGTAAAATTATATTTACTGTTTTAATGATTGCTGCCTTCCGTTTTGGTGTTCAAATGCCTGTGTTCGGTATAAATAACACTATTTTCTCAAATATCGCAAGTGGCAATAATTTAATCGGATTCTTAGATTTATTTTCAGGTGGTGCCTTAGGTAAAGTTTCTATCTTTGCTTTAGGTATCGGACCTTTCATCACAGCATCTATCATTATCCAATTGATGGCTGTTGTTATCCCTTCTTTAGAAAAACTTCAAAAAGAAGAAGGTGAAGCAGGTCGTAGAAAATTATCTCAATACACTAGAATTTTTACAGTAATCTTGGCAGCGTTTCAAGCTGTAATCTTTATGGTGTATATGAATCACTTACCGGGGGCTATTCTTCCGGGGATAAATCCGATTATGTTCTATATTAGTTCAGTTGCAGTTCTTACTGCTGGCTCTGTTCTTGTAATGTGGCTTTCTGAACTTATTACTGAAAAAGGTATCGGTAACGGCGGTTCGTTGATTATCTTTGTTGGTATCATTTCAGGTATCCCAATTTATTCATCTAGAACTGCACAAATGGTAGCTAGAGATTCATCTTTAGGATTTGGCTTATTTATGTTACTTCTTATCTTCTTTGCAACAATGGTTGTAATCGTTGTTATGCAAGAAGCTGTAAGAAAAGTTACCATTATTAATCCAAAACGCCAAGTTGGGAACAAGGTTTACGGTGGTGTTAACACATTCATTCCGTTTAAACTTAATCCGGGTGGTGTTATGCCGATTATCTTTGCTATTGCGATTTTGTTATTCCCAACAACAGCTTTAAGTTTAGTTGGTCAAGCTAGCTTACCGGCTGGTTGGATTAAAAATTCAGTTATGGGCTTGACTCAATTCTTAAGTCCGGACGGAATTCCGTATTACATCATATATTTCTTGTTAATATTTGCGTTGACATTCTTCTATGCATCAATTATGCCAAATATGCAACCAAAAGATATTGCAACTAATTTGAAAAAATACGGTTCTTCAATTCCGGGTATTAAACCCGGTAAACCAACAGCAGAAGCTTTGGACAAAATCTTAAGTAAAACAACTTTCATCGGTGCTATTGCTCTAGGATTGATTGCGTTGGTTCCGTCATTTGCATCTTATGCTACAAACATCAAGACTTTGCAAGGTATCGGAGCTACATCATTAATCATCATGGTTGGGGTTGCTTTGGATTTAATTAACCAAGTACGCTCTCACTTGTTGGCTAGAAACTACGAAACATTCTTGAAACAATAGAATATAATATAAAGGAGTACTTTTTAAGTGCTCCTTTAATTTTTTAATTAAGGATAGATGTGTTTATGAAAAAATTTATTAATATTATTGCTTTTGTTTTAGCTTTTTTAATTATCGGATTTATGCTTGTTCCTGTAAAGACAGTGAATAAAGACTCAAAAGTTTATGTTGAACATGAATGGGATACTCTTGATACCGTAGTTTTGGGTTCTCAAAAAATGCTTACTGTTCCTTCAGTTCATAAATCAATTCTAGGTTACGGATATATTATAAAGAATGAAGCTCAAATGAAGACTGAAGTGGGTAAACCTATTCAACAAGTTAACCCTGCATTGTATTCAGGTATTTCTCAACAAGCCGATAATATTGCCAGAGAATTAAAAAGCAAAAATGTTAATGTACAAAGATTGAATCCGGAAGTTTTAGATGCGGCAGAAATGCAATATCTGAAGTATGTTCAACAAGGTAACAACTTCTTATTCCCTAAAAATTCATTCGTTGTAATCGGTAATAATGTAATCGAATGTGCTACACGTGCTCCAATGAATGATAAAAACAGATTTATTGTAAGACGTATTTTAAAACCATTAACAAAAGAAGATCCGTCAATCAGATACATTGCGGCTCCAATTCCTTCTCCATCATTTCCTGATAAAACTTTATATATAGAAGGTAATGATATTTTAGTAGACGGTACAAATGTTTATGTTGGACATTCAGGAAAAGGTACAAGCTCTTCAGGTGTAAGATGGTTGCAATCAGTTTTGGGTTCAAATTACAAAGTTTATAGTATAGATATAGCAGGATATAGACATTTAGATGACGTTTTAACATTGATTAGACCAAAATTGGCAGTAAGAGTTATTGGTGCAATTATGAGCGATATGCCAAAACCTCTTGCAAATTGGGATTTTATCGATGTAACTCCTGAAGATGCAAAACAATATGCTTCAAGCATTATGGTAGTCGGTCCAAACAAGGTTTTAGTTGATGAAAGATTTGAAAGTCTGATTACAGAATTGAGAAACAGAAATGTTGACGTAACTTCTGTTCCATTTGACGACATTGCTGATATGGGCGGTGGTTTGGGTGATTTCTATGTTCCGCTTAGAAGAACTTATGATCAAGAAATCAACTCTGTAAAATTGAATAAAGAGTTCTTTATGGAAAAAGGTAATGAAATTGTGGAAACTGTAAAAACATTTAACTACGCAGAATTTTTCACAAATATTCAAACTTTAGTTACTGAAAAAATCAGTACACTAACAAACAAGTAACACAAAAGAGGGCGAAAGCTCTCTTTTATTTTTATTAAAAATTTGATTTTTATATATTTATAGTATGATAAATATATAACCAAAGGAGATAAAATGGAAAGCACAACAAGAAATAAAATTTTAAGTTACGTTCCAACAGTAATTGAAGCTTCTTCAAGAGGTGAACGTTCTTTTGATATTTTTTCAAGATTACTAAGAGAAAGAATTATTTTCTTAGGCGATGAAATTGATGATGAATTAGCAAACTCAATTGTTGCCCAAATGTTGTTATTAGATAGCGAAAATCCTGAAAAAGATATCATGTTATATATCAATAGCCCAGGAGGGGTAATTACTGCAGGTATGGCTATTTATGATACTATGCAATTAATCAAGGCTGATGTTCAAACTATTTGTATTGGTGAAGCAGCATCAATGGGTGCATTCTTGCTTTGCTCAGGTACAAAAGGTAAGAGAATGGCTTTACCAAGTGCAAGAATTATGATTCACCAGCCTTTAGGCGGTGCTCAAGGTCAAGCAACTGATATTGAATTAGAAGCAAAAGAAATTTTACGTATGAAAAAAATGTTAACAACAATTATCGCAGAAAATTCAGGCCAAAAAGTTGAAAAAGTTGTAGAAGATTGTGAACGTGACCACTATTTATCAGCTCAAGAAGCTATGGAATATGGTTTGATAGATAAAGTTTTGATGTCAACTCACGATAATAAATAAAAATTTTAATAAAAAACTAAAAACATGCAAAGGAGCGGGTTTCAGCTGAAACCCG
>URRM01000029.1 GCA_900550295.1 uncultured bacterium | reverse complement strand
CCACGCCCAAAATTTCAAATCAACTATGCACCAATGTAATCTTTAACTTCTGCAGCTAAAGTTTTTGTATCTAATTTGATACCAGGTCCCATTGTTGTTGATAAATAAGCTGATTTAATGTATGTACCTTTTGCAGATGCAGGTTTTGCTTTCAAAATAGCTTCTGCTAAAGTAGCATAGTTTTTCATTAAATCTTCAACTGAAAATTCAACTTTACCAATTGGGCAGTGAATCATACCTTGTTTATCAGCTCTGAATTCAACTTTACCGGCTTTAGCATCTTTAACAGCTTTGCCTACTTCTAGAGTAACAGTACCTGTTTTAGGGTTTGGCATCAAGCCTTTAGGACCTAAAACACGACCTAACTTACCTAGCATACCCATACAGTCTGGAGTTGCAATTAATGTATCAAATTCAAACCAGCCTTTTTCGATTTTTTCAATGATATCTTCAGTACCTGCAAAATCAGCGCCTGCAGCTAAAGCTTCATCTACTTTGTTACCTTTTGCGATAACACAAACTCTAACTGTTTTACCTAAACCTGCTGGTAATACAGTTGTTGAACGAATTTGTTGGTCAGCATGTTTAACTTCAATACCTAATCTCATGTGACATTCAACAGTTTCATTAAATTTTGAAACGGCTTCTGACACTTCTTTAAGTTTTTTTAATGCATCAAGACCTGTTGATGGTTGTTCAAACCCTTCCAACAACTCTTGAACTTTTTGTTGTTTTTTTGTTAATTTTGACATCTTAATTTTCCTTTCGTGGTAGTAACGGACGTAAACGTCCTTCCATACATAATTTAGTACTTATTACTGTTTTACAGTAACACCCATAGCTCTGCAAGAGCCTTTAATCATTTCAACAGCAGCTTCCATTGTTGTTGCATTCAAATCTTCCATTTTGATTTTTGCAATTTCTTCAAGTTGTTCTTGAGTGATTTCAGCGACTTTTGTTTTGTTTGGTGTTGCTGATCCTTTAGGAATATTCAAGATTTTCTTGATTAAAACAGGAGCTGGAGGTGATTTTGTCACGAATGAAAAACTTCTGTCTTCATAAACATCAATAACTACTGGAATAATGTAACCAGCTTGAGATTCAGTCTTCGCATTGAATTGTTTACAGAAATCCATGATGTTAACACCATGTTGACCTAATGCAGGACCAACTGGAGGAGATGGATTTGCTTTTCCGGCTTCAATTTGAAGTTTGATTTTTCCTACTACTTTTTTTGCCATTTTTTGTCCTTTCTGTGGTAATAACGGGTAATCCCTTCCACAATTTACTTAGTTTTAAGCTTTCGCTTTAATTATAATTTTTGAATTTGTTTGTATTCTAATTCAACTGGAGTTTCACGACCAAAGATTGAAACGTTAGCTCTTAATTTAGCCTTATCTGGGTAAACTTCTGTAATGTCACCAACGAATTCAGCAAATGGTCCAGAAATAATTCTAACTTTGTCGCCAGCTTTAACGTCAAGTTCAATTCTTTGTGGAGCATCAGTAGTTGCTCTACCAAGAACCTTTTTAATTTCACTATCTCTTGCAGGAATAGGTTTTTTAGCGGAACCAACAAATCTAGTTACACCGGCTGTATGTCTAACTACATACCAACTGTCTTCATCCATTATCATTTCAACTAAAACGTAACCAGGGAAAACTTTTTCATCTTTTTCAGTTTTCTTACCTGCTTTAACTTGAGTAATAGTTTTTTGAGGAACTTCTACTCTAAAAATTTTTTCACTCATATTCATATATTCAATACGTTTTTCTAAGTTAACTTTAACTTTATTTTCGTATCCTGAATATGTATTAACGATATACCAACGTTTTTCAAGAGCTTTTTTAGGTTTTAAAGATTCTTCTTGAGTTTCTTCAACTTGAGTTTCTGCAACTTCTGCAGGCTCATCAACAGCTTCTTTCTTTTTACGTGGTTTAGATTCAGATTTTGCTTTTGTTGCTTTTTTAGCAGCTTTTTCTTTTTTAGCTTTAGCTGAAGGTACACCTTCGCCGATAACTAGGTCACCAACTAAATCTCTACTAGTTTTAACAACTTCAGCTTCTTCATCCATAAATAAGTTTTCATCTTTTTTTGTCATTTTATTTATCTTCCTTAACTATTAGGGATTAAACCTAAGATTGCTTTAAAAATAATATCCATTAAATAAACAGCAATAGTAAAAGATGCGACAATAGCAACAACAAAAATTGTTTCGGCAATAACTTGTTGTTTTTCAGGCCAATTAATTTTGCCACATTCCGCTCTTACACCTTTAAAATAAGTAACGATAGCTTGTACTGTTTCATTATTTTTATTCATAAAATCATTCCTTGATATAACTCGCGCCCTGAAGGACTCGAACCCTCGACATCCGGTTTTGGAGACCGACGTTCTACCAACTGAACTAAGGACGCTTGCTATATATAAATTTTCACTATAATTTTAAATAGTTTAACTATTTTGTTTCTTTGTGTGTTGTATGTTTTTTACATCTTGGGCAATATTTGCTCAATTCCATTCTTTCTTTGCTTGTTTTTTTGTTTTTAACTGTTGTATAGTTTCTTTCTTTGCAGTCTTCACAAGCTAAAACTACCATTTTGTCTACTCTACCTTTGATGCCCATTTTTTATTTCCTTTTCTAAAAATGTTACCTATTAAAATAGAATGTGTTTTTCAAAATCACATTCTATCCTTATACTATATCATTATAATAAAACAAACAAAAATAAATTGCAAACATAATGTTACATTTTCATTATATTTATTATTCATTCTTTGAAACTTCTTCATAGTCTACTTTTTGAGCATCTTCCCAAGTTAACATTAGCTCATCTCTTATGCCGGTTTTATTAAGCCATTTAGGTATATATTTTGTATCCGAACCAATACTTCCGCTCAAAAGCGTACCGTCTTGAATCAAGAAACAAGCTTCTGAGATACCAATTCGTACCCAAAAATGAGGTTCTTTAATCTTACTTGGTTCCATATACATTTTCAAATTGTTGTATCTTTGAAAATTTACGTTTCTTGAATTGTAAGAGTCTGCCTGTTGGTCTAAAATAAATTCACGAATCATATTTTCGTATCGATTTGCTGTGTATGACATATATATATCTCCTATTACTAATTATTTAACGAATGAATTGGTGCCGGAATTCGTCCGCCACGATTAACAAAATCCTTTGACGATATATTTCCAACAGAAATTATAGGAGCTTCACCTAATAAGCCTCCATAAATAGCGGAATCACCGACTTTTTTATTTGGAACCGGTATAACTCTAACAGCAGTTGTTTTTTTATTAATCATACCAATTGCCATTTCATCTGCAATTATACCTGCAATTGTTGTATTTGGTGTATCTCCTGGAATTGCAATCATATCTAAACCGACAGAACAAACCGAAGTCATAGCTTCCAGTTTATCAAAAGTTAAATAACCCTGTGAGGTTGCTTCAATCATACCAGCATCTTCTGAAACAGGAATAAATGCCCCGCTAAGTCCGCCAACATGTGAACTTGCCATTATTCCACCTTTTTTTACAGCATCATTTAACATCGCTAAAGCAGCTGTTGTACCGTGCGCACCAGCATGTTCAAGTCCCATAGCTTTAAAAATACCTGCAACACTATCACCTTCTGCAGGTGTTGGAGCTAAAGATAAATCAATTACACCAAAAGGAATATTAAGTTTATCAGCTAATTTGCGTCCAATTAATTCACCTGTTGTTGTAATTTTAAACGCTACTCGTTTGATTGTATTTGCAACTTCACTAAAATCCGCATCTTTTTGTAAATCTTGAACAGCGGCCATAACAACCCCTGGCCCAGAAACACCAACATTTAACGCACATTCAGGTTCACCATAGCCGGAAAAAGCACCCGCCATAAACGGATTATCCCCTGGAGCATTGCAGAAACAAACTAATTTTGCTGCACCTAAGCCATCTTTATCAGCAGTTAATTCAGCCGATTTTTTAACAATATCTGCCATTTTTAAAATAGCATCCATATTTATACCAGCTTTAGAACTTGCAACATTTACGGATGAACAAAGATAATCAGTTGTTGCCAATGCTTCAGGAATACTTTCTATTAAAGCAATATCACCTTTTGTGCATCCTTTTTCTACTAATGCTGAAAAACCACCGATAAAATTAACATTAACAGCTTTTGCAGCTTCATTTAAAACTTGAGCTAATTTAACATAATCAAAATTTTTACAAGATTCTCCAAGAATAGAAGCTGGAGTTATTGCTAATCTCTTATTTATAATTGGAATTGAATATTCATCTTCTAATTCATTTGCATATTTATACAGATTTTTTGCATATTTCAAAATTTTATTGTAAACGTTATCATAAACTTTGTCTGCACAATCTGAAATACAATCCCTTAAACTTAATGACATTGTTACTGTACGAATATCAAGGTGGTGTAACTTAATCATATTAATTGTTTCTATTATTTTTTGTTCATTGTTTAAGTTCATTATTTAACTAGCCCCATAAAATCTTGTAAATTAGAGTTTTTTACAACTAATTGTAATTCTACACGTCTACTTTTATCGTAATCTTCCTTACCATTAACTAATACAGGTTGAGAAAAACTTTTACCTTCTACAACCAACATTTTATGTAATTTTGCACTATAAGCTTTGTTGTAAGGAGTATAGAACATATATTTAGCAACTTCATTTGCACGTTGAGTTGACAACTCCATATTTTTTATAAATTGTAAGTCTTTTGAAGATACGCCGGCAAAAGATTGAGAATCTGTATGCCCTTGAATAACAATATTTACAACTTTATCTGCAATTTTTGGATTTGAATAAACTGCATTCAAATAAATTGGAATAAATTTATTAAGAAAGGCTTTTCCATCGTTCGATAATTGATAGCTTCCGAGTTCAAACAACTGTAAATCAGACAATTTTACGATGCCAGATGACAAATCGACTTGTGCATAAATATTTTTCGAATTAAGCTCTTGAGCTAAATCTTTTGCTACTTCAGACTTTAAATGTTGTTCTTGAAGTTTAGCTTGTGTAAACCCTGTCATAGCTAAGACAAATAACACGATAAAAATAACAGCCAAACCTAACAATAAGTCTGTCATTGTAATCCAGAATACGTTTTCCTGAACTTCGTTATTTGAATTTGTTAATCGACCTCTTATCATTATTTATAAACCTTAAAATAAATCGTCTACAACATCACCACTGTTTTTGGGTTGAGTTTTAATCTCTTTTAGTGCTGCTTTTAAGTTATTTACCCCAAATAATAAATTTTCCATATAAGGAACAATTGCCTTTGACAAACTTTGGTCTAAAGCATCTTTGAATTGATTTGGTAAAGATGTCAACAAACCTGTTAAATTACTATTTTGAATTTTAGTTTCCTTCAACAATTCAATCAAAAACTTTTCAGAAGATATATTGTCAAATAAAGAGTACATTGCTTCTTGAACTACTAACAACGGTTGTTTACACATCTTGTTGTAATATAATTTTTCAAAAAGCATAAAAATCAAAGAAGCACCTACAGCAAGTACTGAACATAATGCAGCAATTTGCATACTACCCATCAATCCGGCAACTGAAGTAATTGTTGATTCTTGAGTTGAAAAATCAACTTTTGTAAAAGCGACAGCAATATTTAAGAAGGTGAATAATGGTCCCATACCTGTTAATAATGTTGGAGCTATTTGAATAAATTTACTGTTATATTTTGATGTAACCAATGATTCTTCATTGAAAAAATATAAAGGATCAACCGTTGTTTGTATACTGTTTACAGCTTGAGAAACATTTTGGTAAGCGACTGAATTATCTTGTTTTTTTAAAGCTACAGATTCTGAAAAAACTAATGTATTTCTGAATTCTTGCCAAGCGCTTGAAACATAATTATTTTGTGAAATTACTTTGTCAAATTCACCAAATCTGTAAGATAGGTCTGTTTTTTTAAACTTACTCAAAAAAGAACCTAACCATAACAAATTTTTGTTAACATATGAAAATTTTTGAACACAGAAAACTATAGTTGACACAAATGTGGCAAAAATAATTATAACAGCTGGGTCAAAAACAAATTTTATTATATTCATATCCACCTCTTTAAAAATTATATCATGATTATACTAAATAAATTGATTTTTAACAAATTAATTGTATAATTTAAGAATGGAATGTCCAAAGTGTGGTTATAAAATAGATGAAAACACGTTAGTTTGTCCTAATTGCAAAAAAGTGTTAAAACTTGTTTGCCCAATTTGTAATACCGTAAATAAGACTAACACATGCCACAAATGCGGATTTGTTATAGTTAATAAATGCCATAATTGCGGAAAAATAAATCAAACAATAGCAAGGAAGTGTTCCAAATGCGGATTTGATACAAATGTTAGTGCAATCCTTCAAGGTTCAAACATTGACGAATTTGCTTGCCTATCTATTGATTTTCCTAATCTTGATGACATGCCAAGAATTTTAGGTTCAAATCAATTATTTAATAAGTTCAAAGAAAAACTAAATGCACTCATTTACGATTATGTAAAATCTATTGGTTTAAAGCGCCAAATTATTGGTAATACTCATATTATAAGATTTAACAAGGATTATACCTACGCTGTATCCGCAATAAATGCGGTAAAATCTGCAATTGAATTATTAAATTTGATAACTCAACTTAACTTCAAATTAACAAAAGTAAAAGATGCACAACTAAAGTGCAACATTGCAATACTTAAAAGAAATGCTTATGCCACAAATGAAGATTACAAATCAGGTGTAAACATTCAACTTTTATATCAAAATATTCAAACTAAAAAACTCTTGCAAAGTTTACAATTAATTACAGACAGTAGTATCTACGAAGTTGTCGGAAATGAATATCCAATGACATCTATTGGCATGACAAGAGTTAAAAATCAGACTATTTTCTTATACGAAATGGATTTATCAAATTTGATAAACCAAGAAGAAAAAATCGAAGAAAATACAGAAGAAATAAAAATACCTAATATATTAGAAACCCAACAAGAAATTCTGGATGAAGAAGATTCTATTTACGACATAAACGGTATTGATTTTGATGAAATTCACTGCAATTTTGCTAAATCTATCACACAAGGCTTAGGAAGTGAAATAGCACAGCGTTTAATGGCCAAGAAAAAGAATATTCTTGTAGTAAAAGGCAAAAAAGAATATAGTCCAAGAACGATTGAAGTACTTGATAAAATAAAAACTAACAATATCTTTAACCAAATATTAAAAGTTACTTGCTATGATGATATGAAGTATAAACCTTACGGTTTCTTCTATGATTTAATTTCAGGAATATACGGTTATAGCATTACGGGTAAAACTAAAGAACAAAATAACTTTGCGCCGTTTATGGGAATTGATGAATCTAATTTTGTCAAAGACATGATAAACCTTAACACTAGGGAATTTCCGCATCCTGAAGATGTTCGTTATGGCTTATTTGAAATTTTTGAAACTCTAATTTCAAAAATGAAAAACACATTAATCTTTATTGAAAACATTGAAAAAATGGACGACACATCGTTTGAATTATTTCAAATTCTATTGAAAAAATTTGATCAATACGACATAAGCTACTTAATGTTTGCCAGCAAAGATTTTAGCTTGCATAAACCGGCACACTTCTTATTAAGAAAACAAGAATATTGTGAGATAACATTAAAACCTACACCTATAAAGACTCTTATAGAAGGTAACGCAACACTTTGCAAAAATATTTTGGATTCTTTTTATATGCAAAAAATATCTAAGAACGCCAGAGGCTCACAAATGTACTTTATTCACGCTTTGTTACATTTGCTTGATTTAGGTGTTTTTGAGGTTAAAAAGGGTTCTTTTGAAATAAAAGACACAACAACTGTTGTTTTTCCAACAACGCTAGATGAACTAATACAGAAAAGATTAATGTTCTTAAAATCATTGGATGAAAACCTATTTAAACTGTTCTCTTGTTTGCTTTTAATAGGTCCACAGCTTGATATTAAGTCTATAAAACTGTTTAACTTACCTCAAACCGATGATTATTTACAATATTTAGACAACAAAGGTTTCATTTATAACAGTAACGGGCTAATTCAAGTACAAAATTATAATTTATATTATGACAATGCAATAAAACTAATGACATATGAAGAAAAGCGTTCAATTGCAAACTACTTGGTAATGTACTGTTTCAAGGAAAATGCAGCTCATCCGGTTTTAGCCAAATTATACTCACTAATAGAAAGTAGCAAAAATGAGTTTGTTCAGTGGGAAAACTTATCAAATATTAACCGCTCTCTTGGTGATTTCAGTGCATATTTGAATTGTAGCCTTCGTTTCTTAAAATTATTAGATAACAATATAAATGATTCATCTGTAAAATCAATTGAAGAATACAAAATGGAAGTGTACGAAAACATTGCTAATTTGCTATACAAATACACGCCTGAAAAAATTGAAAATATAACACAAATTATATTAGATAATCTAGAAAAAGAATTGCAAGACAAAAAGGTTATAAATTTATGCAACAAAATTATGCAAGGATGTTTAATTTCAGGAAACTACACACATGCATTATTAATGTCGCATAAAATTTTATCAAGACTTGAAAATTCAGGCATAAACCCACAAAATCCAGATTTCAGTATCACGGCTTTTTTAATTTCGTTAATTAAAATCGAAATTTTATTTAATGTTGGTGACCTGGAAGATTGTATAACTCTTGGTGATGATTTATTTAATATTTTGGCAACAAATCCAATAGATGCGGTAAAACCGAAAGCAATTTCAGATAAACAATTTAATGATTTACTTGTAGATGCTACAGGTTACGTAATCTTTGCTAAAGTGTTGCAATTAAAAACAAACACATTCCAATTCTGCGAAGTCGCAGAAAAAGTTTTAGGTAATCTACCTGATTCTTATAAATACTTTGTAGATATAGATAATCTTTTACATGGTAAGCCATTTAATTTTGATATAAACAAACAACCAAATGAAAATGAAAAATTTGCTAAGTTTTTATTTAATGTAATTGATGCATTCTCTAGAAAATCAGGAGATTCTAATGCATTTGCCATAAAAATATACCACGCAAAATTAGGCGCAAAAGCAAATAACTTAAATCAGTTAGAACTTTTCTGCGACCTTATGATTGGACATTCATACTTTAAACTTGAAAGTTACAAAAAGGCTTCTTCAATCTATAATAGCGTACTTGAAACATCACAAAACAACGGTTTAAAAAATATTACATATTTAGCTTGGTACTCAATTGCTGAAATGGCTGTAGTTAATAACGATATTAACACAGCTTTTGGTTTAATTACTAATGCTATTGTAGAGCTAGAAAAACAATCAAATACCAATATGTTAATACTTATGCTATTCAAATTATTACACGCAAAAGTATTAAAAATAAAAAAAGAAGACACACAAGCAAATTTCTGTTATAATCAAGCTAAACAAATTGCAGAAAAGTACAAATTAAATTTTAAATAAGGGGGTTTAAATGAAAGTATTATTTGCAGCAGCTGAAGTAGCACCATTTTCTAAAGTTGGTGGATTAGCCGACGTTATGGGGAGTTTACCAAAATATATTGAGAAAAAAGCTGAAATTGCAATCTTTACACCTTTACATGGATGTATTGATAAAGATAAATTTGACATAAAAGAATATCCAAATTCTGAAATGTGGATTACATTTGGGAACCAAGGGCATAAATTTAAACTTCATTACTGCAAATTACCTGACACAAAAATAAACGTATTCTTTATTGAAAACGAATGGTATTTTGGTTGTTTTAAAGAAGTATATCCTAAATATTTAGACACAAGATATGAACACGAAAGATATGTTGCTTTCTCACTTGCAGTTTTAGAATATGCAAAAGCACTAAACTTTAAAGCTGATATCGTACATGTTAACGATTGGCACACTGCAATGATACCAATGTTTATTGAAGCAAACTACAAATATGACGAATTTTGGAATCAAGCAAAAACAGTGTTCCAAATTCATAACTTAGCATATCAAGGTATATGGCATGAAGACATTTTAGACTTTGCCAATATGAGAAAAGATATCGTATTTAATGAATGGGGCTTAGAGCACTATGGCATGGTTAACTGGGTTAAAGGTGCTATAAACTACTCAGATGCAATCCTTGTTGTTTCACCAAAATATGCGCAGGAGATTCTAACACCGGAATTTGGTGAAGGCATGGATTATACACTAAGAATGAACCACCACAAGATTCATGGCATTCTAAATGGTATTGATTATACAGTATTCGATCCTAAAAAAGATAAAGCATTAGTTAAAAATTACGATGCACGTTCAATCAAAAAGAAACAAGAAAATAAAAAAGCGGTTTGCGAACATTTTGGATTAGCATACAATCCTGACAGACCGTTAATTGCATTAATTTCAAGATTGGTTGACCAAAAAGGTATTGATTTAATTCGTGCAGAACAATCTGAATTAATGAATATGCCGGCTGATTTTGTATTTTTAGGCTCTGGTGCAAAAGCGTATGAAGACTTATTTATTTGGTTATCAAACAGTACTTCAAACATTCGTGCAGAAATAGGTTATAATGCTAAACTTGCCAATTTAATGTACGCAGGTTCTGATATGTTCTTAATGCCTTCTAAATTTGAGCCATGTGGCTTAAGCCAATTAATAGCAATGCGTTATGGTTCCTTACCTGTAGTTAGAGCCACTGGTGGTTTAGATGACACAGTTACAGGTACTCCAAAAGAAGAAGCAAACGGATTCAAATTCTGGCGCTACAACGGTTGGGACATGAAAGAAGCTCTATACTACGCATTAGGAGTTTACAAAAATGACCATAAAGGATTTGAACATATGCAAAAGAACGCTATGACTACAGATTTCAGTTGGAAAGTTAGCGCTAAAAAATATATGGATTTATACCATGGTTTATTAAATAAATAGTTAAAATAGCAGATATATTGTACTTTTTACAATATTAACATTTGTAAAAATTTACTTAAAATTGCCGGTCATGCTGGCAATTTTTTTTTTGACGGTGCTTGTATCAGTATCAATCAATTTATTAATCTTGGAGTTTAAAAAATGAACGTAAATGCTATTAATGCAGTAAGAACAAGTGGTTACAATTTCACAGCAAAATCAACTGTTGTAAACAATGCGCAAGCAGACATTAAGCCTGAATTAAAATATAGCGCTTTAGATCAAATGAGTGCCTTGGGTAGAAGTCAAGTAAAACCTAGAAACCACTCTTTAGCTGTTTCTTTTACGGGTTGGGCTCCTGAAGCACATAATAAAGAAACCATTGAGAAAATGGCAAAGATTATAAAAGATCCGAAAGTACAAAAGATTGCCATTTCAGGTCACACATCTCCTGATGGTGATAGCTTTGGTACTACATTTGCTATGGCAAACTTAATTAACCAAGCAACAGGTAAAAAAGTTGATTTGTATGTATTCGGCAATAACTTCCCAAGTCACTATGACTACTTAAATACAAATCCAAACGTAAACGTTATTGTACATAAACCGGGTAAACCTGAACAAGCAAATGCAGCTGCAGAAAAATATGGCAAATACGATTTAGCTATTTCTTGTGACTGTTCTGAAACAAAATTAATGGCTCCGGACTATAGAAAAGGTGTATTTAATAAAGCAAACTATACTTTTAAAATTGACCACCACCCATACAAAGAAGAATTTAATGAAAAATACGGTAAAGTGTTTAATAACAAATTTGCCAGAACTGCAAACTTAATTGATGATTCACTTCCAGCAGCTGCTGAAATTGCAATGCAATTCGTTGAACCTTTAGGATTAAAACCTGAAGAATTAAGAAAAGAAGCAAAAGATGCAATGTACACAGGCATGCTAACTGATACAGGATGTTTCAAATACGCAAAAGATGCTATTACATTTGAAGATGCAGCATTATTAATGAAAGCTGGCGTTGTAAATAGAGAAGTTAACTTGAACGCTCTAGGCAACACTCCAAAAGTTGTATTAGAAGCTGAAAAAATGGCATTAGATAAAATTCAATATTCAGACAATGGCAAGATTGCTTATTTAATTGAAGATGCAGATATTAAAGCAGCTAAAAAAGCTTGTAAAGATGCAGGCTTTGCTCAAGAAGGTAAAGATGCAGTAAAAAATGTATGCGGTAGATTACCTGAACTTGAAGGTGTTGAAGTTGGTTTCAAAGTTGCTGAATTCGGTGGCGCTGCAGCAATTTCTATCAGAAGCAGAAATCACGACGTTTCAGAAATTGCTAGAAAATACAACGGTGGTGGACACAAAAACGCAGCAGCATTCCAAATTCCTAAAGAAGGTAGAACTACTGAAGAAGTTGTAAAAGACTTAGTTAAGGAATTAAATGCAGAATTAGAAGCTGAAAGCAAAAAAGCTGCATAGTAAAACTAAGATATAATTGATTGATAAAAAGAACCTCTACTTGAGGTTCTTTTTTTACTTGAAATTTTCTAATTTTATGTTTTAATGGTATTACTGAGAGTTTAAACTCTCTAGTCTAATGAAAGTAGGACAATTTAATTGTCAAAAAATATAACTTTAGCTAAATATGCAGGTTTCTGTTATGGCGTAAAAAGAGCCGTTGAAACTGTCAAAAAGCTAAAAGAAGAAAATCCCGATAAGAATGTTTATGTACTTGGTGAATTAATTCATAATTCACAAGTGATTAGTGAGCTTGAGCAACGTGGAATCAAGACAATTCACGATATAAGTGAAGCTGATAGCGGTATTTGTGTTATTAGAAGCCATGGAGCTTCTCCTGAAGTAATCAAAACTATCCAAGATAGTGGATTAGAATTGGTAGATTTAACTTGTTTAGATGTAAAAAAGGTTCAACAACAAGCAATTCAACTTGCAAAAGAAGGTGATTTTGTTGTTATTGTAGGAAAAGCAGATCACCCAGAAGTAATTGCAATCAAAGCTAATGCAGAGCAGAACACTGACAAGATTTTTGTTGCAAGCTGCATTGAGCAATTAAAAGAAGTAGAAGAACAAATAAAGGCTCATAAAAAGGTTGGAGTTGTTGTTCAAACAACTCAACGTATGGAAACATTGCAAAATATTGTTTCATATTTGATTACTATTTCAAAAGAAATGCATCTTGTTAATACAATTTGCCAAAGTACCAAAATGCGTCAAAAAGAAGCAAAAGAATTGGCTCAAAATAACGATTTAGTCATTGTAGTAGGCTCAAAAAAAAGCGCTAATACAACTCATTTGGCTGAAATCTTAACAGATATCACAAATACAATTCATATTGAAAAAGATGATGAGTTAGACAATTACAAAGATTTAATTGAAAAATCTCAAAATATTGCCATTACAGCAGGAGCATCAACTCCACAAAATATAATAGACAATGTATATAGAAAAATAGAAGGAGGTCAGAAATGACAAATGTACAAATGGATGAGTTTGAAAAATTATTAGACGAAACTCTATCTAAAACTTATACAGTAGCTGATATTGTAGAAGGTACTGTAATTAAAAGAGAAAACGGCGGTTACCTTGTAAGCGTAAAAGGTGCTAAAACAGAAGCATTTTTGCCTGACAAAGAAATCGGTAACTTAGATGAAAACGCAGAACCATTACAAATTGGTGATGTTAGAGAATTTTATGTATTAAAAGAAGAAAACGATGACGATGCTATGCAATTATCATTGAAACGTATTGCATACGCTCAAGCTTGGGCTCAATTAAATGATGCTAAAAATGTTGGTGACACAATTCTTGCTAAGGTTGTATCTATAGTTAAAGGTGGCGTTTTAGTTGACGTTGCAGACTTAAAAGGGTTCATTCCATCTAGCCAATTAAGAACAGGCACTCCATTCGAAGGTTTAGTTGATACAAAAATCGAAGTTAAAGTATTAGAAGCTGATCCTAAGAAAAATAAATTAATCTTATCTCAAAGATTAGCTGTAGCAGAACAACGTAACCAAGTAGTTGATGATGTCATTTCAAAATTATCTGAAGACAGCGTAGTAAAAGGTAATGTTGTAAGAATTACAGATTTTGGTGCATTCGTTGATATCAATGGTATCGATGGCTTATTACCAATTTCTGAAATTTCATGGCAAAGAATTAAACACCCATCAGATGTTTTAGCATTGGGTGATTCAATTGAAGTTAAAATCATCAAAATTGACCAAGAATTAAAGAGAATCAGCTTATCATTAAAACGTATGACTGAAAATCCTTGGCAACAAATCGAAGGTAAATTTGAAGAAGGTCAAATCGTAAAAGGTACTGTTAATAAAGTAGCTACATTTGGCGCATTCATCAACATTTTCCCAGGAGTTGAAGCATTACTTCCAATCGCTGAAATGTTAGGGGAAAATCCAAATCCATTTAACTTATACAAAGTTGGTGATGAAGTAGAAGTTTTAATTAAAAAATTCACTCCTCAAGAACACAGAATCGCATTAAGCGTAAAAGACATGAAAAAAGACTAATTAATCATTATTGATTATAAGCGTTTAACGGAGATTGTAACAATATGTTTACAATCTCCATTTTTTGTAGTTTTAATAACTGCAAATAGTGGAATATTACTATTGTAACAGATAATCATGAGTGCTTTATTATGGAACAAGTTCTTTTACTTAATTTCAATGAAGAACCTCTCCACATAACAACTTGGAGAAGGGCACTTGTATTATTACTAAAAGGTAAGGCTGTAGAATGTCTAGATAAAATTAAAACTTTGGATAACTATATAAAAATTGACAATACATTTATACCTAAAGTTATACGTTTAAAATACGAAATGGCAATTCCGGAACAGGAATTGCCATTTTCACGTGAAAATATATTTAAAAGGGATAATTACACTTGCCAGTATTGTGGGAAACAATTATCAAGCAAGGAACTAACCTTAGATCACGTGTATCCTAAATCAAGATTTGGACCGGACATGTGGGAAAACATTGTAGCTTGCTGTAAAGAATGCAATCAATATAAAGCAAATAGAACTCCCAAAGAGGCAGGCATGAAACTATTAAGACGTCCTGAACGCCCAACTGATAGCAAACTCTTTGAATTAACGCAAAATGCTAGTAAAAACGTAGATTCTTGGAAAGAATATTACAAAAATTCTAACCGGAATATTGCATAACAATTTTAAATAATTCTTTTTGCCAGTCATCAATTTTTTCTATATAGAATGCCGCACCGTGTTTTTGACATACTTGCTTATGGTCTTTTCTTGAAGATGCTGACATTACGCCAATTACAGTAGTGTCATGTCTAACTGCCGCAATTTTCTTTAGCTCTTGTAATAAAATAAAACCTTCACGTTCGGTCGGAATAAATAAATCCATTATTACATAGTCATAATAATTTCTTTTAAATTGATCAACTGCATCATAAATTTCTTTTGATGTAACAGGTAAATATCCAGCACGCTTAAACAAAACGCTTAATTGGTATGTAACAACACCTAAGTCATCAATAATAAGCACACGTCCTTTTGCTAATTTACCATCATCATCATAAAATTCTCTATCAATGTGCTTTATTTCAGATGGTTCTACAAAAATTATAGATGGCGCAGAGTAACTAATTGGCACAGGGATATCACTATTTCTAACAGGTGTAGAAGGTGCAATTTCATGTTCAGGCGCCATTTTAAACTGTTCATCCATATCCTCTTCAGGTGATAATTGTTCAACTTTTGGCTTACTTTGAGTTTGTGCAGGCTTAGTTTTTGGAGCACTAGCCGGAGCTGCATCTTCTTGTGAGGCATGTCTTCTTGATTTTTGTACTTTAGCCTTTAATTCATCAATTTCTTCTTTTTGTTCTTTTATCAAAACACCTAAATCATAAAGCTGTTTTTTTAAAGATTGAAGATTTAATTCGCTACTTGATGGCGGACATGCATCAGTTAGTTCAAACAATTTTGAAACAAAATTGTCATCTAGTTCCATTTCAAATTTAGCCATAATATATACCTCTGTTGTTAGCAATTATAACATATGTTTTATCAAAATGAAAGTAAAAGGCAATTTTTTTTTGCAAAATGTTTTTATATATCTGTAACGTGTAGCAAAATTATGGAGTTTCCAAAAGGAGAAAAAATGTTTAGTGATGAATTTATGCACTTTTTGATTAACTATCAACAACCATCGGAACCTCCGAAGAAAATCAATGAAATAAAAGAAATTGGTTTGCCTAAAGGTGGCAAAAAGCTTGCTGCTATATTACTAACAGTAAAAAAATAATACTCTTTATAAACATAACATTAAGTGCGTTCTCAAGACATACAATTGAGGCGCACTTTTGTTTATGTTATAATTTTAATCAAAGGGGATAGTCATGCATAAGCTTAAAACATTTATTATTGATTCTGATGAAAACTCAAGAGAAATAATTAAAAATTATTCTAACGATTTAGATTGTATTCAAATATCAGATGTTTTTAACTCAATAAATGATGCATATAGCCATATTTTAAGCGAACAACCAAATTTAGTAATTGTTGATATCACAAAAAATCAGCAAGAAACTTTAAACATAATTGAAAAAATTACTACTTCAAAACAACAAATAAAATTTATCGTTACAGCACTTAGCTATGATACAGATTCTATAATTAAAGCTATGAGGGTTGGAGCTAGAGAATTTTTACCAAAACCTATAATTAAAAATGACTTTATTACAACTATAAACAAGCTTAACGAGCAAACATACGGACGTGAAAAAACAACAAACTGTAAAGTTATAACAATATTTTCAAACAAAGGTGGTATTGGGAAAACTTCAATTTCTACAAACTTAGCGCTTGAAATCGCTAATATTACAAAAGAAAAAGTTGCCCTAGTTGATATGAATTTTCAATTAGGAGATGTTGCTACATTTATGGATATTAAACCTTCTTTTGATATCTCTTATGTGGTTAACAATCTTGATGGCACAGATGATAGTTTCCTTGAAAGCACTCTAGAGCGATACAGAGATACAAGTTTATATATTTTGGCAGATACACCATATATGGAACAATCAAAGGATATTACACCAAATCAAATTACAAAACTGTTCGATGCGCTACGTGAAAAATTCTCATACGTAATCGTTGATACAAGTAACACATTTGATGGCAAAACCATCACTGTTCTAGACAATACAGACTTTATTATGCTTGTTACTATTGTTAACTTACCGGCAATAAGAAATTGTCAAAGATGCCTTGATATTTTTGAAAGACTTGGTTACGACAAAGATAAAACAAAAATTGTAATCAATAGATATATGGAAAATGACGAAGTTACAGTTGAGGATGTTGAAAAAGCACTAAACAAAAAGGTTTATTGGAAAATTCCAAACAACTACTTTACTATTATGTCCTCTATAAACAAAGGACTTCCGGCGAGTTATATAAATCCAAGCTCTAATATAGCGCAATGTTATAGAGAACTTGCAACAGTCCTTTCTGACAATATTTATAAACAAAAAGTTGCAAAGAAAATCGTTAGAGATCCGCTTATTAACTTTAAAAACCTAATTAATGGATAGCTAGAAACTTTATAAAATAGGCTTAATTGACTTAATGTTAACATTTGTTAACTTATTTTTGCAATAAAAGTCAATAAATAGCCAAAGAAATACTTTAATAAAGTACGAGTCCGAGAGAAGATGAAACATATACTTCTGAGGAATCGAAATTTATTTCAGTATTTCAGATTAGAATATTGAAATAAGAGATATAACAACATAATCCAAGAAAGGATATGAAAAACAGATTTAAATAAATTAGGAAAAGGATAAGGTAAGAAAAAGAAAATTTAAGGTTTGGTTAGTAAGATTTATCGCCTCCCTAGCGGGAGGTATTTCCATATGTAAAGAAATGTAAAGCAACATGCATAAAAAAAGGCAATAAATTCAGAAGTAAATACTTTATATAAGTACGAGAGATAAAGAGGATTAAAAAATGAGTTT
>URRM01000028.1 GCA_900550295.1 uncultured bacterium | reverse complement strand
TGTTTTGCGCCCTTAAAAAGATTCTAAAATCTAAAAACTATTGAGCTAATAATTTGTTAACAGCGATAGTTAATCTAGATTTTTTTCTTGAAGCTGTATTTTTGTGTAAAATACCTTTTGAAACAGCTTTATCGCATAATTGGTATGCTTTTGATAAAGCAACTTTCAAATTTTCTTCATCTTTTGCTTTAGCTAATTCTACAACTTTTTTCAAAATTGTTTTGATTGATGTTTTAAAAGCTACGTTTTTAGCGTGGTTTCTTTCAGCAATTAAAACTCTTTTCTTAGCAGATTTAATATTAGCCATTTTTGTCCTTCTTTCTTTGTTGTGAGTCTTAAAAAAGCTAATGACTTCTTTTTTAAACCCATTGCTACTCTGAGGATGTGAGCAAAAAAATTGTAAGCTAAATAAAATTTAATGTCAACAACACTTTGCCAAAATTGTAATATTAGTAAATCTAGTCACCTGTTTAATATTTTGTAACAAATAGATACAATTTATGATTACATGTGTAACATAATTTTTGTGTTCATGATATAAATTAAGTAAGGAAATATTGTTATTACAATTACCCCTAAAATAGACACGATAACTATCAATAAATAAGAATATGGAGGCATTTTATGTCAGTAGGTCAATTCGTTTTTATGTTACATAGCCATTTGCCGTACTACCGCAAAGCTGGTATGTGGCCATTCGGTGAAGAAAATTTGTACGAATGTATGGCAGAAACATACGTTCCACTTCTTGATGCAATCTCTGAATTGTACGAAGAAGATGGTATTAAAGCTAAACTTACAGTTGGTATTACACCAATCCTAGCTGAACAACTTAACGACAAACATTTACAAGATGGTTTTGTTGAATACATGGATACAAGAATTAAATCAGCAGCTGAAGATGTTGAAAGATATCCTGATCCAAAAGTTGAAAATTCTGAACACTTAAGCTACTTAGCTAACTTCTGTTTCAACCACTTATCAAAAATTAAAGACCACTTTGTAAATCGTTATAACAAAGATTTAATCGCAGCATTCAAAAAATACCAAGATTTAGGTTGTATTGAAATTACAACATCAGGTGCAACTCACGGTTTCTCACCACTTCTTGCTACAGACAACAACTTGAATGCTCAATTCAAAGTAGGTTCTGATACAACAAAACGCTTGTTTGGTAAAAAAGCAAAAGGCGCTTGGTTACCGGAATGTGCTTACAGACAAGGTTATCAATATACAGGCTCAGACGGTCAAAAGAAATGGCGTCCTGCTATAGAAGTTACTCTTCAAAATAACGACATTCAATACTTCTTCACTGAATCTCACGTTATCGAAGGTGGTAACTCAATCGGTAACAGACGTGTAATCGGTATGTATGGAAATATTGAATATATTCCACTTCCTGAACGTGAAGCAACTGGTTACGACACATACTCTGCTTACTGGTTACCTGATGCACAAGTTGCAGTTATGGGCAGAAACGACAAAGCAGGCTACCAAGTATGGTCAGCTGCTGATGGTTACCCTGGTGACGGCGTTTACAGAGAATTCCACAAAAAAGATGATAAATCAGGTATGCACTACTGGAGAATTACTTCTTCAACAACTGATTTAGGCGACAAAATGCTTTACGATCCTGTATTAGCATTTAATAAAATTAACGAAAATTCAGACCACTATACAACAATGCTTTACCACTTGTTGAACGACTACAAAAACTCTCACAACGGTAAAGAAGGTCTTGTAATGGTATCATTCGACACAGAATTATTCGGACACTGGTGGTTTGAAGGTGTTGAATTCATTAAACAAGTAGTTAAAAAATTAAATACGTACTTGAAAGATGATATTCAAATGATGACTGCAGGTGAATACTTGGAAGCTTACCCTCCAAAAGAAGCTATTCAAATTCCTGAAAGCTCTTGGGGTGCCGGCGGGCATTTCTATGTATGGATGAATCACTTAACAGAATGGATGTGGCCAATTATCCACTCTTGCGAAAAACGTATCACTGAAATTGCATCAAGATATGAAGAAAAACCTTCTGATGCATTGTTGCTAAGAGCTTTAGCACAATTGTCAAGAGAAAACTTGTTACTTCAATCTTCAGATTGGCCGTTCTTAATTACAACATGGCAAGCTAAAGATTATGCAACTGATAGATTTAGAGAACACGTTGACAGATTCGAAACAATTGCAGATATGATTGATTCAGGCAATATCGATGAAGCTAAACTTCACGAAATCGAAGATATCGACAACTGTTTCCCTGATATTGACTACAGAGTATATCTTCCAATCGAAGAAGGTGTTATTCCACAACAAGCAAAAAAACTTGCACCTTTGTACAAGTAATTTGATAAAAATTAAACAATAAAAAATGAGATTCTGATTAAAAATTTGAATCTCATTTTTTATTTATAAATTATTTTTATATAATTTAAAATCTCAATTATTTAAAACGCATCAAAAATCAATTTGTCCGTTATAAAACGTACGTATTTTTACGTACGTAAACTACCTACATTTTGAAGAAATTTCGAATAAGTTTCTCAATCTTCTCTGCTGAATGACCGTCACCGTAAGGATTTTGAGCAGTCAGTCTTGTTTGAGATTTTTCTTTTGACAATACTTTTTCGCTAAGTGACAGGATACGAGCGTAATCTGCGCCGACCAAAGTCGAAACGCCAGCTTCTATGCCTTCTTGGCGCTCTGTTTCATATCTCATAACTAAAGTCGGACAACCAAAAGTAGGCGCTTCTTCTTGTATACCGCCACTATCAGTCAATATCAACTTCGCATTGCGTTGTAAATAAACAAGATAAGGGTAATCAAGTGGTGTCAAAAGGTGGACATTGCTTAATTTGCCTAGATTTTCATGAATCTTATCTTTTACATTTGGATTTGGATGAACAGGTATCACAAACGTATGATCTGCATACTTTGTAGCCAAATCATGTATCGCTTTTATAATTCTATCAAGTCTTTCGCCGTGATTTTCACGTCTATGAGCAGTTATAAGTACCAATTTGTCGTCTATTGGAATGTTTTTTTCTTCAAAAAAGCACTTAGAACGGGCGATTACGTCATCTGACAAGCAGAAAAGTGCATCAATTACTGTATTTCCAGTAATTGATATCATCTTTTCATCAATACCTTCGCTTAATAGAGCCTGTTTGTTCTTTTCAGTTGGAGCAAAATGAAGCTGAGTAACACGAGATGTCATTTGGCGCATTACCTCTTCCGGAAAGGGTTCATAGATATCGTAAGAACGCAATCCCGCTTCTACATGGAATACTGGAACTTTATGATAGAAACTAACAAGCGCACCAGTCAATACAGTCATTGTATCACCTTGAACAATAGTCGCATCAATACTTTGCTCATTAAAAACTTTGTCTAAACTTAATAAAATTCTAGATTGAATTTCCGCCAAAGGTTGGTTAGGGCGCATACAATCAAGGTTTATGTCGGCTTTTAGCCCGAAATACTCTAGCGTTTGGTTAGATAATTCTTTTTGTTGCTCGGTGTTACATACAATTACGTTGTATTCATCGTGCTTTCTAAGTTCTAGGATTACAGGGGCTAACTTAATAACCTCCGGTCTTGTTCCAAATACAACTAAAATGTTTTTCTTTTCGTTCATTTTTACTCTCACGTTTATAATTCGCTACATTCATTGTACAACAAATATTTTTATTTTATACTTATTTTATGGAAGTTATAATTATCGGTGCCGGACTTGCAGGCTCAGAAGCCGCATTACAACTGGCAAAAAGAAATATTAGAGTTAAATTATATGAAATGCGTCCACAAAAAACAACAGGTGCACACGTTACAGAAAATTGTGCAGAATTTGTTTGTTCAAATTCGCTAGGTTCCGCTGATATCACTAATGCCAGCGGTCTTTTAAAGGCAGAAATGCAAGAATTAGGCGGAGAATCAATAAATATAGCTTATGAATGCAGAGTTCCTGCCGGAAACGCTTTAGCTATTGACCGTATAGGTTTTAGCAAAAAAATAACTGATTTAATAGAAAAAAATGAAAACATTGAACTTGTCAGAGAAGAATTAAAGGAAATTCCTACGGATAAACCTGTTATCATTGCTTCAGGACCATTAACAAGCGATGATTTGGCTAACAAAATTCAAGAATTTACAAAATCAGAACACTTACACTTTTTTGATGCAATTGCACCAATAGTAGAAAAAGACAGTATAGACTTTAATACAGCATTTTGGGCAAGTCGTTATGATAAGGGAGAAGCCTCATACATTAACTGCCCAATGAATAAAGAACAGTATGCAAAATTCTATGATATACTTGTAAATGCTGAACGCATTGAATTAAAAGAGTTTGAGAAGAATGCAAAGTTTTTCGAAAGTTGTTTACCTGTTGAAGTTTTAGCTTCAAGAGGCATTGATACCCTACGTTTTGGACCTATGAAACCTGTTGGATTGGTTGACAAACGTACGGGAATTGAAAATTGGGCTGTTGTTCAATTACGCCAAGACGATGCAGCAAAAAGTTTGTTTAACCTTGTCGGTTTTCAAACTAACTTAAAATGGGGTGCACAAAAAGAATTAATTCATTCTATCCCGGGGCTAGAAAACGCTAATATTGTACGTTACGGCGTTATGCACAGAAATACATTCATAAACAGTCCTCAAGTTTTAAACGCTACATTAAACACACGTGAAAGAGCAAATTTATTTTTCGCAGGACAAATTACCGGAGTTGAAGGCTATACAGAATCAATCGCAACAGGAATGTTAGCAGGCATAAATATGGCAAGACAACTTGAAGGTAAAGAATTAATCACATTACCTAAAGAAACTATGCTTGGCGCACTTTGCAACTACATTTCATCTAGCGAATTAAAGCATTTTCAGCCGATGAATTCTAATTGGGCAGTTGTTACACCAATTGAATTGCCGAAAAAAGAAAGAAAAAATAAGAAGTTAAAAAATGAACTCTTGTCAAAACGCTCAATTGAAGTATTGAAAGGATATTTATGTTCTATTTAGACAAATTACATGGCAAAACAGTAATGAAAACCGATGTCTTAGAGGGATTGACTCATTATTTTACAACAAGAGAGTGCCCAATTAAATCAAAAGAGCCTGAATTGTCGGAGATTGTTGAAGAAAATAGAAAAATGTTTTGCGAAGAATTAGGAATTACTCCTGAAAACTTCATTTATCCTGAACAACGACATACAGATACAGTTGCAGTCGCAGAAATTGGCAAAACATACTATCCTGAAGCTGATGCACTTATTTTAACTAACCATGAACAAGCGGTATTTTTAAACTTTGCAGATTGCACACCATTAATTGCATATGATAAAAAGCAAAACATTGGGGCTGTAATACACGCAGGCTGGAAGGGAACTGTAGGAAGAATTGGAACTAAAACAATATTAAAAATGATAGATGATTTTAATACTGACATTAGAGATGTACGTGTTGCAATAGGTCCGGCCATTTCTGTTTGCTGTTACGAAGTTAAAGAAGATGTCTTTAATATGAGTATGGTTTCTGTAAAAGATAATAAAGGTCTTTATGAAATTAGAGATGGTAAAATTTACGTAAATCTAAAAGAAATAAACAAACGACAACTTGAAGAAATTGGCGTAAAATACATTGATGTTTGTCCATATTGCACTTCTTGTAACAACGATTTATTCTATTCTTACAGAAAAGAAGGTGGCACAACAAACAGACACAGCGCAATTATTAAACTTGAGGATAGATAATTGACAAAGCATCTTGTAAAGCTAAACTCAGCAAGAAATTGTTTGAGATATTTAATCAGAGCATATAAAATACCAGAAATTCATATTCCGTACTATATTTGCCCCAGCATAAAAAATGTTCTAAAAAAAGAATTTTGTAAAATTTCTTACTACCATATTGACCAACATTTCATGCCTGTTGGCAAGTTCAAGTTTGACGACTTTATTTTATACCCAAACTATTTTGGGATTTGCACAAAAAACGTAAGAATTTTATCAAAAAAATATACAAATTTGATTGTTGATAACGCTCACGCCTTTTACGCCGAACCAATGGGCATAGCCTCATTTTCTTCTCTAAGAAAGTTCTTTCAGACACACTATGGTGTGAACGATGGGGCATATCTTTACACAGAAAAAGTTTTAGATTTTCCATTTAAAACTGCGCCTAATTATGAAATTGATGAAAACATGGATTACGAAAAAATCGTCAAAAATGAGCATCGTCTTGATGAACAACCGCTTATGTATATGTCAAAAACAACAGAGAAAATCATGAGTATCGTAAACATTGAACAAGAAAAGACTTGGAGATTAAACAATTTCAATCAATATTCACAACAATTTGATGCAAAAAATGAACTTGGATTTAGGTTAGAGGACGGCGAAGTTCCATTTGTTTATCCATACTACACCCAAGACGAAAAAGTAGGCTATGAACTTGAAAAACAGGGCTTGTTAATTTACCGCTATTGGGAAGGTTTACCTAAAATATTTGACGAATACCAATTCTACAAATATCTGATCCCTGTTCCTTTATTTTAATTTTTATAAATCTTAAGTTTTATACCTAACTGTAAAATCTTAGTGATTAGACCTTGCGGTAATTTTGAAAATATTGATGCTACCAATGCATCACTCCCCACAATATAAGAAGTTTTAGGATTTTTTACAGTATCAGCTTTCTTTAAGATTTTAATAACTTCTTTTACATTCAAGCCGTTTTGTCCGTTTGAATGAGCATTATTCTTTAAATAATTGTACGCTTTTTCATATTTTTTATCATTCAAAAGAATCTCTTGATTGCCCGCAATAGACTTATCCCATAAAGGAGTAGCAATAACCCCTGGTTTTACAGATATAACTTTTATTTTATTTCCGTATTCTACCTGCATAAGGTTAAATAAAATATCTAAAGCTCTTTTTGAAGCACAATATGGCGCAACATAAGGAAATACAGCATAGCTTGCCATTGAACTTATGTTGATAATCTTACTGTTTTCCAACAAATTTGCTCTTAAAAGCTGTTGTGTAAACTCTATATGAGAAAACGTATTTACATCAAACTGCTTTCGTAGTTTATTTACATCCAAATTCTCCATTGCTCCTGCAACAACGCACCCAGCAATGTTGAACATGGTATCAACATGTTTTGTTTTATTTGCGATAAACTGTCCTGCCTCAACAATTGAATTGTCATCATACATATCAATATAAAACGGTATAACATTATCACCTAAAACATTTAAACGTTCCAGTAAATCAGGATTTCTGTATCCTGCAAATACAACATTATTACCTTTAGAAAACTCTTTTACGGCTTCATATCCAATACCCGAAGTTGAGCCTGTAATTACGTATGTTTTACTAGTTTTCATCATCCACCGGACGCAATAATATTATTGAACTTAAGTTTAATTGTAAGAAATTATGATATTCAATTCTTCTTTCTGGAATCAATCTATGTTTAATTTCACAATCCTTAATCGCCACAAAGCGTTTTACACCATTTAAGATATCTGAAAGAACTCTGTTTTTCTTACCTGTCTTAGGCATAAAAACATACCCTTTAATTTCATAGTCTTGTGTTATAACCAAAACTCTTTCTGACCATACTCCTGATGTAAAATCATCAACAGGAGGGACTTTTGATTTATTCATATTAAAATCATCACTGTTTACCATAATAATTTCCTTTATATTTAAGCTGAGTAAGAACTAAATAATGGTAGGTATAAAGCTAATGCCAAAACTAATACGATACCCCCAATAACAATCAACATTAATGGTTCAATCATTTTTGTTAATGTATCAATAATTGCATCCAATTTTTTATCAATAAATACAGTTGCTTGGTACAACATATCACCCAAACGACCGGATTGTTCACCTGTTGCTATCATAAACAAAATCATTTTAGGCATTACACCAACAGATCTTAAGGCCAAAGACAAATGTTGCCCTTGTTGAACCTTCGTTGTAGCCTCATTTAATTTTGTTTGTAAAACGAAATTTGTTAATGTGATATTTGACAAATATAAACAGTCAATAATAGGAATACCGGCTTCATAAGCAACCTGCATTACCGCAACGAAGTTTGAAAAATTTGAATATTCAATCAATGCTGAAAGTAATGGAATTTTTAATACATATTTGTCAATTAATCTCTTTGACGTTTGCCATGCAAAAGCTGTATATACAGATGCACCCAAAGAAACAAAGATAATCGGAATTAAAATCCAATAAGTTTTTAAAGTAATACCAATATTCATTAAGAACGCTGTAATTGGAGGCAATTCTTTACCTAAGTTATCAAACATATCCTTGAATGCCGGAAATACGAAAACCAACATGATTGTTACAATAACTATCGCTAATACAATAACGAATGCCGGATACATCAAGGTACCAATTACTTTACTTTTAATTGCAGCCTCTTTCTTTTGTAATTCTAACAAACGTTCCAAAGTTTTTTCTAACTCCCCTGAATCTTCACCGGCTCTTACAAGACCGATATAAATTTGTCCGAAGATTTTAGGATATTTTGCAATTGTATCAGCAAAAGTAGAACCTGCAATGATTTGGCGTCTTAATTCTTTTGCAATATTTCTCAATTTAGCTTTTGCTGCATCATTTTCCAAAAACATTAATGCTTCAATTACAGGAATACCAGATTGAACTAAGATTTGGAATGTCGAAGTAAAATCAATTTTGTCTTGCAATGACATCTTTTGCATTTTTTTAGCTACAATTACACCACTGCTTGCTTTTACGTCTTCTGAAATTTGAGTAGGAAGCAATGACATTTTACGGATAATAGAACGAGCCTCTTTGTGGTTTTCAGCCTCTACTTTACCCCTTACAACATCTTTATTATTTTTTAAAGCTACATAATTATAAACTGGCATATCTCAATCCTTATTCACTTGCAAGACCTAATACACGAACAAATTCATCAATAGTTGTTTCACCATTTAGAATATGTCCAAAACAAGCTTGAGTCAATGTTTTCATACCACAAGCAACGGCAGCATCTTCAATTTCAATATCGTGCGCACCTTGAGAAATTAATTTCTTAATTTCTTTTGTTATTGGTAAAATTTCAAATACACCAAGACGACCTTTGTAACCTGTCATGTTACATTCTTGGCAACCTGTTGGTTTGTAAAGCTTTGTTTTCATTAATTTTTGAATATCTTCTTCATCCATTAAAATTTGAGCAGCCTCATCATGGGATGGATAATATTCTTGTTTACATCTGCATAATTTTCTGACAAGACGTTGGGCAATTACACCGGTCAATGTTGAAGAAATCAAATAATCTTTTGCCCCCATTTCAATCAAACGAGTAACTGTTGCAGATGCTGAGTTAGTGTGGACAGTACTTAATACTAAGTGACCTGTCAAGGCAGCAGAAATCGCAACCTCAAGTGTTTCGTAGTCACGAATTTCACCAACAAGGATAATATCAGGGTCTTGTCTTAAGATAGCTCTCATACAAAATGCGAATGTAATGCCCGCTTTTGCATTAACTTGAGATTGGTTTACACCTTCTAACTTAATTTCGACCGGATCTTCAATTGTTGTAATATTTACGTCCTCTGTATTTAAAACTTTTAATAGAGAGAACAATGTTGTAGTTTTACCGGAACCTGTTGGACCTGATGTCAAAATAATACCGTTTGGAGAGGCAATCATTTTGTTAATGATATCCAAATCATGCTCTGTTGCACCTTCGATTTCCAAATCTTTCTTTGTTGAATCGAAACTTACAGGAGGCGCAAGTACACGGATTACAATCTTTTCTTTACCACTTACCGGCAAAGCGTTAATACGGAAGTCGTAAGTTTTACCTTTAATCTTGATAGTAAAACTACCGTCTTGAGGTCTTCTGTGTTCAGCAATATTCATTCTTGCCAAAACCTTAAAACGTGTAATTACCGCCATTTCTACTTTTGCTGGAATTGCAATAACCTCTCTTAAAATACCATCGATACGATATCTTACGATGTGGTTTGAAAGTCTTGGCTCAATGTGAATATCTGATGCATGTGATTCAATCGCATCTGAAATAATTTTGTTTACTAACTGCGCAACAGTACCTGATGAATCTTGTAATTCTTTTTCGATTTGATCCCAAATAGAATCTTCCATGTCCAAAGCTTGAGCATCCTTCTCAAGTTTTTTCATGATTTTTCTTGTTTCTTGCTTTGCAGTAGAGAAATATTTATTTACAGCATTTTGAAACTCAATATGAGTCATCAAATAAGCCTTAGGTGTCTGTCCTGTCAAATATACAATGTCTTTTAAAACATTTGTATCTCCCGGATCAACCATACCAACACTGATTGACTTACCATCAGATGAAATCGGAATAACTCTGTTCGCCTTAATAAAATCTTCGGGTAACAAAGTAATGTACTTACTTTGGTTTCTCATCATTTCCGCAGTAACTACATCATAACCTTGTTGTTTATGCAAGGCGGTTTTTAATTGCTCTAAGGTAATAAAACCTAAAGAATACAAAGTTGAACCTAACGGCATTGCCATTTTTTTACTTTCGGCTAATGCTTCAATAAGTTGTACATCTGTGATTGCACCGGATTCAATTAAAATTTCACCAATTTTTTTTCTTGGAGCTGCTGCATTTTGAGGTCCGTTATTTACAGATGGAACCATATCTTGAACTAAAGCAACTAAAAAATCATTAAATTCGTGCTGTGAAACTTGATAATACTTGGTTGTACAATGGAAAGTATCCATTACAAGTCTGGATACTTTATCTTTACTTGAATCAGCACTTATTACAGCAAATAATGTGTTATTCTGAATATCGATAGGTACAAATCTTAATTCTTCCAAGACATGTAAATCGAACTTCGAAATAACATCATTATTTATGCTTGTCTTTAGTTTTACTAATTGTTCATTCATGTTATTTTGTCATCTATAACGAATTATCGTTGTCGTTATTATAGTCAACACCAATATCTTCCGCATCTTTTAAAATTTTTGGAGTTAACATAATAAGCATTTCAGATTTTTGTTTTTGAGTTGATGTACTTCTAAATACTACACCAATTATCGGAATGTCACCTAGGAACGGTATTTTACCTACGTTCTTAGATTCATTTTCCTTCATCAAACCACCGATGATTAAAGTTTCACCATCTTTGATACGTACATTCTTAAGATTTACTGAACGATTATTCAATAATGTCGCAACAAGTTCTTCTGCGGTTACACCATCTTGAACCAACTGAGCCTTTTGTTGATCTTTTAATGTTTTATATGATGCATCAATATTCAATGATACATATCCGTCAGGGCTAATAAATGGCACAATTGTAAATTTCAAGCCCATATCACTACCAATATCATATCTTCTTTGAACACCTGATGCTGATCCGCTTGAAGATGTAATGATTTCTGCAGTTACTTTTTCTACATAGTCTTCTGTCAAGTCAATTACAGATTGTTGACCACTTGTTAACATAATTTTTGGATTTGCAACTACACGACCTTTTTTATTTAACACTACGTAGTTGATATACCACATAACGTTAATTGAAGGAAATGTTGCTTTATAAAGGTTATTTTGTGGACCAAAAATAATCGGATCAGTGTCAGTAGCACCATCTGGACCGGAGAAAGTTGCTACAAAGTTTGGAGAACCTATACTCCAACTATTAGAGAATGTTCTTGTTCCGTCTTCTGATAATTCAAGAACTGAAATATCCAAATATGCTTGAGGAATTTTAACATCTTGTTCTTTAATAAAGTTGCTAATTAATTTTAGTTGTTGTTTTGAACCACCTGTAATTTGAAGAGTACCCCTTTGTGGGAAATAACTTACAATCATTTTCAAATCACCAAATGATCTCATTCTTACACTATCACTTGCTGAAGTTGAACCTGAATTTTTATTTGAACTACTACTGCTACTGTTACTACTACTATCGTTATTAGAACTATTTGAATCGCTGTCTTCAATACCGGTTGTAACACCGTCTTTATCAACAGAACAAGCTACGACGTTTGTACCTAAACTCAAGCCTGAATCTGTGCTTCCTGAACCTGAACCTGAGCCTGAACTTCCGCCTGAACTACCTCCAGATGAACCACCTGAAGATGCAAAACCTGTTACTACACCACCTCGACCATTAAATCTGTCAAAATTAAAGAATTTACGTTGAGATGGAATATTAGCAGCAAATCCTGTAGCACCACCATTTCTTGCATTGTTGTTATTTGGTTGAGCATTTTGACTTGAACCGCCATTTGAACCTTGTTGAGCAGCTTCACCCCAAGATTGAGAATCTGACTGAACATCTGTTTCACCGTTTATCATTCTCAACATATTACATACCAAATTAGCCATTTCTGCCGGTGTTGTATGTTTTAAAGTATACGTTGTAGAAACCGGAGGTACGTCAAATTTTGCTACAATTTTCTTTGCCATTGCAACATCGTTTGCAGTACCAAATACCAACAATTCATTTGCAACTGCGTTAGTTACAACAACATCCCAGTTTGATAACCCAGGAGTATTTTTTGAAAATATATTTTGATTTAAGAAGTTTGCAATCATTGCTGCATCAACGTAATTTACAGGAATTGATGTCATTGTTTGTTTTGACCAACCTGTTGAACGAGCGAAATCAGAAGATGAAACAACTAAAGTTCTGCCGTCCAAATAGTAAGTTAAGTTGGTAATTTGTAAAACCATTCTAAATGCATCGTTTAAAGGAACATTTACCAAATCAAGAGTAACTTTTCCCTTTGCCGATTCATGAAAAACAATATTTAAACCTGCTTTATCTGCAAACATTCTTAGTACAGGTTGTACATCAGAGTCTTTTAAACTCAAAGTAATTTTCGCATTAGATTTTGTAATTCTTGTATCACCATATAAACTTAATTGAGAAGAAGTAGTGTTATTTCTCAAAACTGGTTTTACATTTGATGATGGATTTACATACGCCAGAAAATCATTTGCTGCCAATGCAAATGATTTTGTCATTATTGCGATAATTGCTAAAACTATGCATGCTCCACAAAGTTTATAGTTAATTTTTATCATTCCTTACTCCCGATTATGTTGTTTTATATTTATTATTATCTTCTGTAACTTACATTTCTTGTTGATGGCGAACCACCGAATTTTCTATTAATATTTGCAGTACCTGTTGTATTAGGTTTAATTGTCGCAAGAATTATACCAATTCTTGCATCATATATGTTGTTTCCTTTTTTGATAACAACCGATTTTTGATTAATACCAATAATTTTGAATCCTTGAATAACATCACCTTTTTTAACAAAATAGTCAGTACCTGAAATCTTAATGATTGCAGAAGGGCTATATGCATCATACATAATACCTGACACTGATGTTTTTAGTAATGTATTTGCATCCGGAGATGAATTTAGGGTTGTTGGAGGCATAACATAATTTGGATTTGGTTTTACCTTTACAACCTTCTTAACAACTGCTTCATTTGCCGGTAAAAATGGATTTAGAACCACTTTTTCATCTACGTCTACTACAGCTTTTTTCGAAGTTAGAGCTTCCTTACCAGTTGCTTTAGATTCACCACTTGCAAGCAACATCGAATTTGGATCTATTCCTCCGCCATTATTAAACGCCAAATAGTTTCCACCTTGAGCAGAACCTGCAGTTCCACCGGATAATCCAGCCTTGTTCATAACTGAAATACCTGCATCTTCGGCACTAATAGCATTTAATTCGTCCATTGCTACAATATTTTGACCTTCAATCACTTCTTCATTGGAAATAACATTATTATACGTAGAATATAGACCGTAACCCACTACTAATGATGCCAAACTTAAGGCTACAGAGATTACAGCAAATAAAATTTTATCATTCTTAAAAATGTTATTAAATCTAATTTTAATAACATGAACTGTTGGCTTACTTATTGACGGTACGCTTTCTGTCAATGTTGACGGGAATTGTAGGTACCTTGTTCTATAATTAACTCTTTCGTTACTAAATCCGCTAATCATTTTCCCAAATTTCTATGTAATAGTTGTATTTCCTCTAATGCTAAAATATATTATTTTCTTCCAGTACAATACTTCAGCACAATTATATAATTATATACTAGCACACAATAAACAAAAAAAACCATGCCCGCTTAATTATTTTAACAAAATATTAAATTATATTTATACTGATAGACTTTTATTTGCTAAAATTTAAAGTATACAAGCAATTATAGAGCCACAAACAAGCATTTATAATATTTTGATAAATTTAATAAAATAACGATATATGGGTAATAACAAATAATATTTGTTGTGATACAATGGAGGAAAAAGAAAGGACAATTCATGAAAAAGTTTAATATATTGGTAGTATCAGTAGCTTTAATGATGTTTGTTGGTGGAGTTGGCTCAACTCAATTGATGGCAGCAAATGCTCCAGCCAAACAACCTGCAAAAGCAAAAGTTGCACCTGCAAACAAATCATTTACAACAATACCGGCAAAATCTACAAAACCTGTTGTGGTAACACCGGCACAAAATTACACATATACATCGGTAAAACCTCTTGATTTAGTTGCTCATCCAAATGCATTTGTGAATAAAAGAGTTAAAATCAGAGCTAAATTTGATAAATTTTCTAGCTTAGGTCTAGACTACAAACCTGCAATGAGAAGTTCTCAAAAATATATTACATTCTTAATTTGTCGTGATAACGTAACAAACGTTATTCCATTATCTGAGTTAAAGAATTTCTTAAAACGTGACGTTGCAGAAAAGAATATCGACCTGGAAACCGGTGACGTTATTGAATATTCAGGTTTAGTATTTTCAAATGCTTTAGGTGATGTATGGTTAGAAGTAGAAGATTTTAAAGTAATCTCATCAAAAACAAAAGATAAAAAGACTACAGCTACTAAATAGACTATTTGTATGAATACTCCCAAATAGAGATATGATAAAATTACTTCATAAATATGGAGTAATTTTATTATGAGTAATAAGAATTTTTTAACAATACATGGTCACTTTTATCAACCACCTAGAGAAAATCCGTGGTTGGAATCTATTGAATTACAAGATAGTGCATTACCTTGTCATGACTGGAATGAAAGAGTAAACAATGAGTGTTACAATCCAAATTCTGCATCAAAAATCGTTGATAACAGAAATCGTATTCTTGACATTGTAAACAACTATGAAAGAATGAGTTTTAACTTTGGTCCAACACTTTTATCTTGGATGGAAGAGCATGCACCACATGCATATGACAGAATTATAAAAGCAGATATTAAAAGCGTACTGGAACACGATGGACACGGTAACGCAATAGCACAAGTTTATAATCATATGATTATGCCACTTGCAAATGAACACGATAAAATTACTCAGGTAAAATGGGGTATTAGAGATTTTGTTTATCGATTTGGACGCCAACCGGAAGGTATGTGGCTTGCAGAAACAGCTGTTGACGATGATACATTAAGAGTTTTAGTTGAAAACGGTATCAAATTTACAGTCCTTTCACCATACCAAGCTCAAAGAATCAAACGCATTCCTGATTCAAATTGGCAAGATGTAAGTTGGGGCAATATTGATCCAGCTCGTTCTTACAGATATTACATAAAATCAGCGCCAGGAAAATACATTGATTTATTCTTCTATGACGGTGCAATTTCAAAATCTGTAGCTTTTGATGAACTTTTAAAAGACGGCAATAAGTTTATTAAACGATTAAAAGAAGGTATCTCTCCATCAAGAGATTTTAATCAACTTGTTAATATTGCAACAGACGGCGAAAGTTATGGTCACCATACAAAATTTGGTGATATGGCTTTGGCATATGTACTTAAAATCAGAGCTGAAGATGAAGGTTTCACACTTACAAATTATGGTGAATTCCTAGACAAATTTAGAAGTGACTGGGAAGTTGATATAAAACAAGCTTCATCTTGGAGCTGTTTTCACGGCGTTGGTCGTTGGAAAGAAGACTGCGGTTGCTCTACAGGCGGACACCCAGGCTGGAACCAAAAATGGAGAAAACCGTTACGTGAAGCTCTTGACTATCTACGTGATGAACTTTCAATTATTTTTGAAAAAGAAGGTCAAAAATACTTCAAAGAAGATCCTTGGACAGTAAGAAATAGATACATTGATGTTATTTTAGACAGAACAGAACGTGCAATTAAGCATTTTCAAGATGAAAATTTCTTACCTGAACTTTCGGATGAAGAAAAAGTTAATGGCATGGAATTGCTAGAAATTCAACGTCAAGCAATGTTAATGTATACAAGTTGCGGTTGGTTTTTCTCTGAAATTTCAGGCATTGAAACAACACAAATAATGAAATACGCAGCAAGAGCAATGCAACTTGCTGAAAACTTTACAACTAAAGATTTGGAAAGTAAGTTCTTAGATATCTTAAGCAATGCTCAAAGTAATTTCAAAGAATATGGCAACGGAAAAGATATTTACGAAAGATTCGTAAAACCATCTGTTGTAACTGTAAAACAAATTGCATCGTTGTGGGCAATAAGCTCTCTTTATGAAGATTTTGATGACGAACAAGATGTTTATTGCTATAAAATAAACAGAAAATCTTATAAAAAAGTTCAAAAAGGTAACATGAATTTTGTAATTGGACATATTGAAGTTCTTTCAAAAGTTACACTTAAAAAATCAGATTTAATGTTCGTTTTAATGCAATATCAAGGTGGCGATTTCCACTGTGCAATTAGAGAATTTGAGTCAGAAACTGAATATACAAAATTACAAAAAGAACTTGTAAGAACATTCATGTTAAATCCTCTAACTGAAATTATTAGAGCAATTGATGAGTATTTTGGTACTGAATACTTCACACTAAAAGATATCTTCATTGAAGAACGTCGCAAGATTTTAGAAATTATGCTAAAAGGCAGAATGGACAAATTCGCACAAACATACAATGAATTATATAACGAAGGTAAAGATTCAATTTATCAAATGCAAAGTTTAGGTTTAAGCATTCCTGATGAATTCAAACTTGCGGCAGGTTATACTCTTGCTCAACAATTCAATAAATTGATTAAAGATTCAAAGAGTTACCTTGATCCTCAAGTTATTCAACAAGCTGCAGATATTAACCTTGAGGCAAAAAACATTGGTATTGAAATTGATAAAAGACCTTCAAGCGAATTCTTTAGCCATAAACTTTTACAAAATATTAACAGATTAGCAAACAGCATTGAAATACATCAAGCTGAAGCAACTCTTGAAATATTTGATTTTATTGAAAAACTTGATTTAAAAGTAGAAATAAAAGAGGCTCAAAACATCTATTTTTCAAGAATTTTCCACGAAGTTGGTGAATATATTGACAATATCACTGATATTAAAAACGAAACTGATAGAGAGTTTGTTGATATGTTGCTTGAAATAGGTAGAAGATTAAATATCAATACTGAATTCTACAAAAATAAAATGGACAAAGCAATGCTTAGTGGAATGTAAACAATCGTAAAATTTCCGAAATAAAATAGCAAAAAAATCCTTCACGAGTGTTACAGTATATGTAATTACAAAGGAAGGATTTTATTATGTTAGGCATAAATCCTACTACATCTCAATATTCACAAGCCCCAACAGTAATGCAAGCCAAAAATTGTAACTGTGAACATTGTGCATGCCATAGACAAGAATTAAGTCTTAGTGAACTTCAAGATTCATTTACAAGACAAGGCATTATTCCGCCAAGAGATTATAAACCTGATAAATTTGCAGGACTAGGTAAACCCGTTGAAATGACTCCTCAAGAAAAGTTAAAGAAAAAATGGGAAGACTTAAGACGTCCAATGTATATTTCAGAAGAAGTACAAACAACTTCAATTCAACCGGTTGGACAAGATATGCAAGCTTACACTGTAAAAACAGTTCAAGTTATAACTCCTAAAACAGAAGAAAATTCAGAACAAACGACTGCTGTTACAGCAGAAAAACCAACATTCGTTCAAAAAGTTAAAGATTTCTTCAAAAAAATGTTTAGAATTAAAGATTAATAAATAAACAATAAA
>URRM01000027.1 GCA_900550295.1 uncultured bacterium | reverse complement strand
TTGTAAATTGTTTATTCTTCTTGAGTTTCTTCGGTGTGTGAAGGTTCGTCGATTTTTTCTTCTTGTGCCTGAATTTGTTGCATTTCAAGTTCAGTTTGAGCTTTTTGAGTTTCTTTTTCTTTTGCTTCTTTTTTGAAGATTTTATTTTTTATTTTTGTTGTTTTCTTAGCTTCGTATTCTTCTTGTGCTTGAGCTTCTTCAACTGTTGTTGTAATACTTTCAGGTTCAGGAAGTGTTGAAACAAATGCTGATGCCGAATTGATTTGGTCTTGAAGCGCTAACCATTTAAACGATTTAACTAATTTAAGCGGTTTTGCAACGTCACCTTTGATTACAACTTGGAAGTTTGTTGCGTTAAGGTTATCGGTTTTGCTTCCGAAGGCCGGAATTTTATTCAATTCATCTTGTGTAACCGGTTGTGTGAATAACGTGAACAATTTTGCAGAGGCAATGTTTAGCCCTGGGGTTACTTTTACTAAGTTTACCGGGTTAACATTAGAGATTGGTCCAAGCATATTTGAAAGCATTGATGCAAGACGTCCTCTAACCTTCATATCAGCGTTGTTCTTGATTAAATCAAAGTTTCCTGCGATGTAAAGTGTTAAAACCTTGCCGTCAGATATAATCGGATTGATTGTTGTTATGCCGTTTTGGAAACTTAATGAGCCTTTCAACTCTTTGTAGTGAGTCGTATCAATTGTTGTTAAACCGTTAACAATACCACCAAGTGCGGTTTGGAAAATTTGAGATTCTCTAATATTTTCAGCTAATATTAAGTTTTCAACTTTACCGAATGGTCCAAATTGTCCGTTGTTTATTGTAAATTTAACATTACCTCTTAGTGATTTCATTTGTTTTTCGTAGTTTGTAGCACCTCCGTCGATTGAAAGGTTTGTTGTAAATGACAATTTGCCACTTAATGTATCTTTCATATTTGCTGTTGCAAGGAGCATTTTTTCGGTGTTGATATTTCTACCATTAAGGTCAATTTTTAGCAATGAATTTAACATGTTCATTGAAATATTACCCTGTACAATACCGTCAAAAGCGTGTGTATGAAGGTTGTTAAGGTAGAAAATATTTTTATGTAAGGCAATTTTTGAATTTGTATTTTTTAAAACTATATTGCCTGTTTTGATGTTTTTAAGAGCAATAGAGCTGTTTTTTAGTGTTACAGGTATTTCAGCCTGTTGTTGAGTTGTGCCGTAATTGTTAGGTTTAACTGTTGATTTTGGCAAAACTCTCGTTGCAGTTTTTGAAACCATCATTAATCTGTCTAAATCGATGTGGTTTGATGTAACCTTAAGGTTTGAAATTGTTGTTATATCTTCCGGTGTTAGATGTAAATTTAAAGCTGTAGATACATCTGAACCATTAAGGTTTAGGTTTGTATTTGTAACTGTAAGATTTTTACCTGAAAAATATAAGTATAATTCATCCAAAGATGTTAGTAAATCTTTAATGTACAAGTTCTTTATGCCCAATTGACCTCTGATTAAAGGTGATTGAACATCTCCAAATATATAAATATAATTTGAAGGTAGAGTGAAACCTGAATTTCTAAATATATGGAATGAACCGTTAAGAGTTTTTGGTATCGCAATTTTTATCACATTGATAAAAGGTTGAGATTTTAGTCCTGTAATTGTACCTGATACTCCCAAAATTTCTTCAAGGTGTTCAGTTGTGTTACCTTTGTCGTCTGTTTTTGTTGTTCTGTTAAACAAGCCTGTTTGTTTGATTTTTAAACGATTACCTTTAAAGTCAATTTTTGCTTGGAATAATCCGTTTTTGCCCTTCATTTCTTTAAAGTTAATTGGTGTAACGTAGTTTGAAGGTGAAGTTAAGACTCTTAAGACCATATCTTGACGTTTCATGTTACCTTTTAACGTCATTGTTGTTGGTAAAGAACCTTGTGCATCAATATATCCCGCAGCCGCAGCCCCTGCAAACTGTTTTAAATCATCAGCATCAAGTGAACCGTTTGCACTAATATAAAAAATTGGTTCTTTTTTGTTTGAGTCGATAACGCCTTTTACGGTTATGATAGAACCTTTGTTAATTAACAATTCGGTCGGATCAATTGTCATTTTTGAACCTAATATTTTGATGTTTAAATGGTTATCAAAAATAGTTGAATTTGATTGTGGCAAAGTTATGTTTAAACCTCTGTTTAAAATATCAACTTGAGATGTTGTTTTATCAACTAACATATTAACTTCGGCATTGTTGTTTGAAATTTTGAAAGTATCACTATTTACAACAAGATTAGTAAGTCTTAATTTTAATTCCCCAACAGCTTGTTTTAACTCGCCTTTTACAGTTGTATCAACCGATAAATTTCCTGAATAAATATCAAGTGTATCTTTCAAATCTTGTGGCGCAAATGCGTGATATAACCCTCTAACAGGAACATTATCCGCTAAAATAGCAATGTCAATGTTTGATTTTTCATCAATTTTTCCATCAAATTTTAAAGGTGCTTTATTTATCAAAGTTGATGAATCTTTTATTTCAAGAATATTGTTGTCGAATAAAAAGTTCAAGTTAGTTTTTGTAAAACCCAAACCGCTGAATTTGTTAATTACGGTCCCATCTTTAATGATTATGCTACCATTTGATTCAAGTTTTTTGAAATTTGTTTTTATTTTAGCATTAGCTTCAATATAGCCCTTTCCAGTCAAAGTATCAAGGCTGTTTCGTACTTGAATTGAATTTAAGAAAGCTTTTGTTACTATAATTATGTTTTGGAAGTGGATTTTATCAGAAGTTACTTCCATATCTAACTTTTTATGTTTACCATAATCAAACATACCATTCAATTTTAGTTTTTCATCTTTTGTTACTGAAATATCAGTGTCTACGATAGATTTTGTACCTCTAAATTTGCCATGAAAGTAGCATTCCGGTAGTTGATAGTCTGACAAGTTTAAAGTTGTATTATCAACATTTACAAAGCCATATAATTTATATAAACCATCTTTTTCTCTGATTTTTAATTTGGTTTGAAGATTAGATTTTAAATTGTATTTTTGATACATCAAAACAGGGTTAATGAATGGTAATTCAATTTTTTCAGGTCGGTCGTCTTCCTCGTCTAAAGAAGGTTCAATCGGAGGCAAGAATGTATTTATATTGATGTCTGCAATGATGTTTCTTTCGCCATCGCTTGTAAGTTCTGCAATAGTTTTTACTTTTCCTGTTTTACCGTTAAAGTAACCAAGGTCTAGTAATTCACCGTTTAGTTGTAAGTTGTGGTTTGATTTTTCATCATTAACCAAAACTTTATAGTTTTTCAATTTAACATTTGGAACTTTAATTCTGATATATTTTACAAACCAAGGAGTTTCTTGCGGTTCTTTCGCTTTTTGATTGTCTTTTTGAGATTGAAGCATTTCTTCAACCAGAGTCAATATTTTGAATTGTTTGCCATCAACAATTGTGAAATCAAGATAAGGATTTTCAACTTCTGCTGTTGAAACTTTTACTGTCATTGCTAACAAACTGGGAAGAGCTACACGAACTATAGCTTTATCAGCAGAAAATAGAGTTTTTCCGTCATCAAATTTAACGCTTAAATCTTCAGCTCTAATACCAACAGAAAGTAGTGGTGTTACGCTGATTTTTGCGTTATTAAAATCTACATTCAATGGAATTTGCTCTTTTATAAGCTTTTGTACAATTGGTTTATAGCCGTTTAAATCAACTACGTTAGGTAATATAAATAAAAAACCAATATATAAAATAGCCAAAATTGCTCCAGAAATAGAGCCCGCTATAATTAACCCTTTTCTCATTTTTAATCCTTTCGTCTAGTGTAATTAAATTATATACTAAACACAAAAAGGCGCCGTAACAAAGTGTACTTTTGTTACGGCGCCTTTTTCTTCATCATCTTCTATGTGGTTTAAATTACTTTTTATGCTATACCCAATGACATTTTGTTTAACATTGCCATCATATCTTGCCCTGCGTATGCAGAATTCTTTGTTCTCTCTAAATCTTCGTATTTTGTTTTAATGTCCTGCAAATCTTCTTTTAAATTTTCAGGTTTTTCGTCAATCTTCTTATTTGTTACGACAGTTGTCTTATTCACTGAATTTGGTTCAGTTACGGCTTTAACTGCTTGTTCTAATTTTTCGATAGAAACTTTTGCACTGTCTGTTTTCGAAAGTTTAATACCTAATTTGTCAGCTAAATCTTCCATTCTTTTACCCAAATCTTCTGATTTTTCTTTCATTGATTGTATTTGAATGTCAGTTTTGCCTTGAACTCGTTGTCCGTTATTACTATTTTTAGCTTTTTGAGCTTGCGCAATCAAGGCTTGAGCTTCAGCTTCGGTTTTTACGGTGTTTGGATCAATCCCTAATTCTTTAAGTTTGCGGATTGTTTCTTTGCTCAATCCACCCATTTGAACAGCACCAACCGATTGAACGGCTGTTGTTTGATACATATTCACTGATGAAATAGCATTTATATCCATGACGACACACTTTCTTTTTCACACATGTGTATATTCGGAATGAATGCGGCAAAACTTTATAGTTTGTTAACAAAGTTTTACAAAAAGCTGTTAGATAAAAAGGGCGCCGTTTTGAAAAAACGACGCCCTTTTTTGTTATTTATTATTATTATTCTCTATTTTCAGGTTCTGGAAGAGGTTTATTTATTTTTGCTCCTAATTCAGTCATCTTTTCTGCATTTACAATAATGCTGTCACGACCGTCTAACTGTTTTAGACCTGTGTCGATTTTTTCACGAGCCTGACGAATATTTTTTACCATATCCGAGAATTTATCAAGCATTTTTGTGGCAAGTCGTGAAATTTCTTGAGCATTTTCATTTTGACGATTAACAACCAGAAATGCATTTATAATTTTTAAACTTGCCAAAAGAGTTGATGGTGAAACCGGCATGATGTGGTTTTTCCAAGCTAAATCCCATAAGTAATTGTCGTCACAGAACATTAATGAATAGCAACTTTCAATCGGAATGAACATTAGAATGTATTCAGGTGAAAGGCTTTCGTCACTTGGTTTGTAATCACGTTTTGTTAAGCCTGCAATGTGAGATTTTGTTGAATCTTTAAATTCTTTTAAATGTTGAAGTTTTTCTTCTTCGCTTTCGGCTTGCAAGTATGCAGAGAATGAAGCTAAAGATGTTTTTGCATCAATCATAACACATTTGTTTTCAGGTAGTTTAACAATAGCATCAGGTCGCCCTTCTACTGTGTCGGCTTTTTGTATAAAATATTCTTCTTCTTTTCTTAAACCAGAAGCTTCTAGAACACGTTCTAAAACGATTTCTCCCCATTGCCCTTGTGTGCGGTTATCTGATTTCATAATTTGTGCTAAATTGCTTGTGTCTTGGGCAATTTTTGAACCGGCTTCGATAAATTGGCGAATATTTTGGTCAAATTTTACGAAATTTTCGTCTTCGTTTTTGAACTTATCATTTGTACGTTTTTCAAAATCTTCAATTTTTTCTTTGAATTTTGAGAAAAAGTCATCTAATTTTTCTTTATTTGTATTTGAAAATTTTGCAGAACTTTCTTCAAAAATTTTATTTGCAGTGTTTTCAAAATAAAGTTCCATTTGCTTCATAAGTGCATCTGTAGAGTTCTTACCCTTGTTATTAACCATTGTAAATATCACTGCAACGAGGATTGCTCCTGTTAAAAATCCAGCCAAAAATAATACAATATCCATAAATATCTCCTTTCTTTGATTATAGCATAAACTATCGTACCGACAAATGAGGTCGTATGAATTTTCCATGCTAAAATAATTACAAAAAGAGGTAAATATGACAAAAATAGCATTAGTAAATCATGGTTGTGCAAAAAACTTGGTAGATTCTGAGTTAATGTTAGGTATTTTAGCTGAAAAGGGCTACGAAATTACGCTTGACGACTCAGAAGCAGAGGTTTGTATTGTAAATACTTGCTCATTTATCCATGATGCAGAAAAAGAATCTGTAGATTCTATCTTGAAGTTAGTAGATGAAGGCAAAAAGGTTATTGTAACCGGTTGTTTGCCACAAAAACATAAAGAAGAACTAAAAGATGCAATTCCAGAAGTTGTTGCAATGCTTGGTACAACAGATTTTACACAAATTGCGGAAACTGTGGATAAACTTTTAAAAGGTGATGAGTACGTTTCAAATGTTTCAGAAATGCCATCTTACTGCTATCCGGAACAAGTTGAACGTCAACAGATTACAGTTGGTGCAAGTTCTTATATTAAAATTGCTGACGGTTGTAATTATAACTGTGGATATTGTATTATCCCAAAATTACGTGGCAAATGTCATTCCAGAAAAATTGAAGATGTTGTTAATGAAGCAAAAAAACTTGCAGCTAAAGGTGTGCCAGAAATTGTCTTAATTGCTCAAGATACAACAAGCTATGGTGTTGATTTGTATGGTAAACCAACTTTACCAAAATTGTTAGAAGAATTAAACAAAATTGATGAAATTGCGTGGATTAGAATAATGTACGCATATCCGACTTTTGTTAATGACGAATTATTAGATGCAATTGCACGTTTAGACAAAGTTGTAAAATATATTGATTTACCGCTTCAACATTCTAACTTAGAAGTTTTAAAATCAATGTGCAGACCTGTTGAAGATTATAGAAAACTTGTTAAAAATATACGAAGTAAAGTGCCAAATATAGCTATTAGAACTGCCTTTATTGTTGGTTATCCCGGAGAAACAGAGGAACAATTTAAAGACTTGTACAAATTTGTAGAAGATATGAAGTTTGATAAAATGGGTGTATTTGAATACTCAAGAGAAAAAGGAACTATATCATATTCAATGAAAAATCAAGTTCCGGCAAAAACAAAACACGCAAGATTCAAAAAATTAATGGAACTTCAACAAAGAATTTCGACAGAAAATAATGCAAAATTTGTAGGAAAAACTTTACCTTGCATAATTGAAGGGTTCACAGATGATGGCTTTGTAATGGCTCGTACTCAATATGATGCTCCTGAAATTGACGGTATGGTTTACATTAAAACTGACAAACAGGTTGTTCCTGCAGATATTGAAGAGGTTAAAATAACTTCTTCTTCGGAATATGATTTATATGGAGAAATTTAGTTTGTAAAAACCGTAAAAAGGTTATTAGTACATGCTTTTAAGGGGATTGTAACATTTTTGTTACAATCCCCTTTTGCTTATGCTATAAGGGCTTTAAGCTCACTGTTTATCATGGTTTTAAGAAAAAAAGTCAATTTTTTTCGAAATAAAAACTTTATATAAGTACGAGAGATAAATTTTGTATTGAGAGGTTTTAAAGAGATGACAGAAGCTATTTCAACAAATTATTTTAACAATCCATTTGCGTTTTCCGCATTGAAATATACAAGCAATCCAATATCAAGTATGTCAGGTTCATTATTTGGACTAGCAACAACAAACTTTGGTTTGAATTCAGCCGCAATAGGTAACTTTGGTAACCTTGGTGCTTGGAATACTGATTTAATGATGCCTCAATGGATGAAGGATATTCAAAACATTCCGTATGGTTTCCAACAATATAACTTTAACGGTCTAGGTGCATACAATATGCCAATGTTTCCAATCGTTGGTGCTCAAACAACAACTCAAACAGGTGCACAAGTTCAAGCCACAGGAACCCCAGCAACACAAGCTCAAGCACAACCAACAGTAGCAAATCCATATACTCAATATACACAACAAGCTCAAACTAGTGAAAATACTATGAAATTGAATATGTATGGTATTTCAACTACAGGAGATGCTAAAAAAGATGCTGCAGCATTAAAAAATGCGGAAGCAAAAGATGCTAAAACAAAAGAACAAGCTGCTAAAATTGCAGAAGATTTATATGATGCAATGAAAGGCGCAGGAACTAAAAATGATAAGTTAAAAGCTGCATTAGGCAGACTAAACAATGATAACATTTTACAGGTTCTTGAAGATTGGAATACAAATTATGCAAATGATATGGATGGCGAAACATTAATTCAAGCTATTCAAGATGAATATCACAGCGGTTTCTTTACTAACGAACAAAAAAATGTAGAAAAGATCTTATGTGATGCATTGTTTAACAAAGCAAAATCATTAGGTTTAAGCAGCGAAGCCCACGCATTCAGAGCAAAAATTAACGCAGAACACGGAAACTCTTGGTGGTTAGGCGGTTCAAGTGATAAATCTGTTCAAACTTCAGTAGATACAATTGTTTCTCAAATCGCTCAAAAAGATGTTCAAAACAGACAAGCTTCTTACAACAGAGCTGCGGCTAAAAACAAATAATTAAAATCAAATAAAAAATCGGGCGGGTACTTGAAAAGCACCCGCCCGATTTTTTATTTAAATTATTTACAAATATTACATGCGTCTTGTTGTCGTATTTTCAAAAATGGTTCTGGCGTTACTCATTGCAAGAGTTTTTAGAGAGCACATTCCATTATTTCTATCGACTACACCCAAGCTTGCTAATCTTGAAAGCAATAATTCGTTCAAATCTTGAGGATCTATAAATAGAGCGCAATCAGAAGAACATTCATTATGGTTAAATGGGCATTGTTTAAACCTTTTCTCATTCATATAAGGTACTCCTTTTTTTCAAAAGTATTGTATAATATAGCTACATAATAATACATTTTTGAATAAAAAGAAAAGTGTAAAGTTTTGTAAAAAGAACCTGAAATGCATGCAATTTCTGTTCTTGAGATGTTTTTACATGCATGTAGGTAGTAGGAATAAAATACTTCTGTGTACTTTTTGTAAAGTATAGATATGGAGGCATAATGAGCATAACAGTTCGACAATTAGCAAAAGACTTAGGTTATACGGGTTCGATACCGCAAGGAGCAACCAGTGTAAAAAAAGGCGATAATGGTGAATTGATTTTCGGATTTGGTAATGGTAAACCATCCGAGTCTCGTAATACTGATGGAAGTATTTTTAGCAAACCTGTTGATACTCCACCGGCAAAACCTGCCGATGATGGTAACGGCAAAGGCGCAAATGGTGCCGGTGCAGCAAATGATGCAGATAATAGTGCAAAAGTAGATAATGATGCAGGAAAAGGCAATGGAGCTAGTGGCGCAGGAAAAGGTGCCGGTGCTTCAGGCAGTCTGTTCGGTAATGGATTTGCATCAGGTCAATCTGATTTCGGCATGTCTATGTTTAATGCAGATGGCGGTTTTGAAATTGACCAAGCAAAATTTATGAAGGCTTCTGCCGGATTATGGGGTGCATTGAACATGACTTCAATGATTCCTCTAGGCTTAGGTAGTATTCTAGGACAGGGATTGATTGGACAAGCAATCGGTAATTTCCTACATGCAATAAACTTTAATTTCACATCATCATCGTTTACTGCGGGTGCAGATAATGATTCAAGAAATGGCACAACAGTAACTGCTGGTGACGGTCAACCTGATACTTCAGGTGCAAAACCAACGTCAACAACCGCATCAGCTCCTGCGGCTCCTGCAACTTCGTCAGCTCCATCAGCTCCTGCAGCTCCAGCAAAACAAAATGAGCAACCAACTGAACAAGCGCCAGCTCCGACAGGTGGTAGCGGTACAACAACAGGTGATGCGGGGGCTACTCAAGCTAGACCTTCAAGTGGCAATGGCTACAGTGTATCAAAACACTCTGACAAAGTATTTTGGAAAAAATCAGGTGGAACAACACATTATTACGTTAACCAAAACGGTAAAAAAGTAGAAATTGGCGGTTACGACGGCAAAACTTATACTTTAAACGGCAAAACTTATGATGCAAAAACAGGTAATGAAATAAAAGCTGATGCAGCGCCACAAAAACCTGCAAAAGCGCAACAAAAACCTGCCACACAAAAGGCGAAAGTGTACACCGGTGGACTAAATATTGCCCATCCACAATTAAATGGTAACTTTAGAGAAAATGGTTTTTTAAGCTCTTTGAAAAACTTAAAGCGTGAATATACAATTGAGACAACAAGTTCTGGAAACGTATATAAATACGAAAATGCTGATGGTCAGAAAATGGAAGTAAGATTCGATAAAGCTGGCAAGCCTACTAAAGTTACAACTCATAATGGTCACTTCGGAAGTGTATATGATATTTCATACCACGCAAATGGTCAAAGAAAACATATGACTCACGGTGCGATTGAAAGCGCAAGCAATGTAGTTTGGGAAGATTGGAGTTATGACCAAAAAGGTGTAACTACAGACTACGTTAAAGGTACAAGAGTTAGAAATAAAACTTGGAAAAACGGTCAAATTTACAGAGAATTTCACGCTTGGCATGGTGGAAAGCAAGCTGTTAGTAAGATTCCGACACAAGTATTGAAAGGTGGCTCTGGAGTTACCTTTAAAGAAGGCAGCCATTTAACTTGGAGTCGTTCAGGAAACAACTTTGTAAGAAAAGATTCTGCAAGTGGTGAAACTTGGACATTTGACAAAAATGGTAAGTTAATCAAACGACAAATGGAAAACGGTGATGTAAAAACTTACAACGCAAAAGGCTGGAATTACATTAAAAAAGGATACTAATAAATTCTATAATGAAATAAAAAAGTTCAAGAGAAATCTTGAACTTTTTTATTATTTAATTTTTTTAATTCCAATATCTCCAACCGTTTAGATAGTAGTTTAAAATAGTTGGGTTGTTTAGAGTTGATGCTTTAATATTTTTTCTATATAAGTCTTTTTCAATTACAAATAAACTTGGTACACTTTTGTTATCAAGGTATTTTGTTGGAATTGTTATATTTATTCTTGAAGTATCAAGAGGTCTGTTTCCTGCTAACATAAAGCCCCAATCACCAAATGATGGAACATAAGTGTGATACGGTTTTGTGTACTTAAATCCTGCGGCTTTCAAAGATTCTTGAATACACCAAAAGGCCTCTGGTGCAAAGAATGGACTTGTCGATTGAGTTACCATTACTCCGTTTTGTGCAAGTTTTTGACGGGCAACTTTATAAAACTCTTTGCTGTAAAGTCTTGCAAGAGAAGAGTTATTAGGATCAGGTAAATCAATAATGATTACATCAAAATATTGTTTTGCGTTTTCCAAAAATTTGAAGGCATCTTCGTTTAGAATTTTAACTTTTGGATTTTCAAAACTATGTTCTGAAAGTTCTGCCATCATATGGTTTTTAACCGCTAAATCAGTCATTTCTTTATCCAAGTCAACAACTGTAATTTGTTTTACATCCGGATATTTTAATAATTCACGAGCAGCTAAACCATCACCACCCCCAAGAATTAAAACATTTTCTCTATGTTTTACCATATTCATTGGAACGTGAATTAATGGTTCGTGATATCTGTATTCGTCAATTGTGGAAAACTGTGTATTGCCGTCAATATAAAGTCTTAAATCCTCTTTATTTTTTGTTATTACAAGCTTTTGATACTTAGTTTGTTTAGAAAATACAACTCTGTCGTCATACATTGAATTTTCAAGATACATAGAAATTTCTTTTGAAAATAACATACATCCAACGAGTAATATAACAATTAAAACAGCTTGAGTATTAAGCATTACACGACGTTTTTTAGTTAATTTATTTTTGAACCAATGGAAGGTTAAAACTCCAACAAGCAAATTCATTAAACCGGTTGATAAAGAGCTGTTAAAAACCCCTAAAAACGGCAATAGTAAAAATGGAAATGCAAGAGAAGCCAAAAATGCACCCAAATAGTCCAATGACAATACGTTTGAGATGTTTTCACGTAATTGGAAATATTCTTCCATTATTCGAGTCAAAAGTGGGATTTCCAACCCAATTAGTGTACCGATTATTATAATTAGAATACACATAATCGGATAATAGAAAAACTGGATAGAATAAATCCAATAAAGGATTGGAACTGATAATCCGCCAACAATAGCAAGCAAGATTTCAATCATAATAAACCAATAAATCAGGTTGTTTTTGAAGAACCTTGAAATCAGCGTACCAATACCCATTGCAGTCATTGTCAAACCAATTGTTATAGAAAATTGTTTGATACTATCGCCAATAAAATATGACGAAATACTTCCGATTAAAAGTTCATAAATAATCGTACAATAACCAACGACAAAAACGCAGAACAATAGAATTGAAGCGTCTTTTTTTGTCAAGATTCCTTTATTTTCCACCGTGTAATCCCTTTTGTGAGTATCTAGAGCCTGACAAGCTGTTTTCACGTACGCTTGCGCCATAAGATTGATCGTAACGTCTTACGTACCAATAAGAATGACAGTGGTGATATCCTCTATATCCAGGGTATCCGTAACCTTTTACTGAATATTTAAAGCATGCACAATAAACAATTGTCAGTACTATAATTAAAGCTATATAGCAAATAAAATTTAAGTTCTTATTAGTCATCGCACATATCCTCCAACACATCATTTGCTTTGTCGGCGAATTCTGCAATCCAATCTCTATTATTGAAATAGAATATGAACAATAGCAAAATTAATATGATTGTACCCATCATTAAATGAGGAATTCCTGTACCTTTTTTGACTTGAATTTCAATTCCAATGTTATACATTGAATTTTCTTCGGTATTAAATTGGATATAATATGTGCCTTCCTCTGAAAAAGTCAAGTCAGCTTTCATATTTCTTTCGCTTTCAGACCAATAACCTTCTGAGTCATAGCCTGATTCGTGCCAAAAGTCTTTGCCAAATTCATAAAGTGTGTCTTTATCTTCGTCTAAAACTTCGCCAGAAAGATATGCGCTTGCGTTATCACCATAGAAATTCGCTTTGATTGTACAAATTTTGCTTTGACCTTTTTTAACTTTAATTGGACCATAAATTGAACCTTCTTGAAGTCCGTTGTATGTTTTTGAATTTACAACTTTATATTCCATATTCATGGAAGTCCAAAAGCAGGCAATACAAAAGATTGCCATAATTAGGCAGATTGTATTATAAAATATGTTGTTTTCTAGTCTTAATGTTGGGTTTACTTTCATACTTCTTTTACCGCCCTTACATCATATTTACAAAATCTACCATAAAGAAAATTAATAATGCGAATGCTATTAATACAACTGCTTCGCCTAGACCTGCGGCTACGTTATTATGTTTAATTTCCTTTGTTATATTGATTTCTTTAACAATTAATCTATCAAGTAAAAATCTTACGCTCGGAAGTAACAAGATAATAGCTGAAAGGTCGATAAAATAAAGAATTAAACCCTGTTGCCAAGTTCCGATATCACCGATTGTAGCTCTCATCAATATTAAACCGATTGCAATTAAGTTTCCTCCAAAAGCTACACCAACAGCAACATTATCGGCTTCAATTTCTCCCAAAAGTGAGTATGGAGTAAGCATATCATATAATTTTGCGAACAAAATTAAGAAAATCATACCCATTACGTAATAAATTAATGTAGAAATTACGCCATAGCATCTGCCGTGTGCCACAATAGTTTCGCCTGTAACACAAGCCGAAATGATTAAGCCAGAAGCTAAATACATACCAAAGTGTACTGCTGCAGTACCGATATTTCTATCTCTAACGATTTCATCAACATTAGAAAATTTATGCAATATAGCTTTTTCTACAACATAGCCAGAAAATATCATTAAGAATGAACCCATTAAACTGTACATAATGTAGCTTAATATTTCATATCTAAAAAGAGTGTTGCTAGGTCCAACGAAAGCACCAATTTGAATAGCGCAAACGCCCAGCAAAAATCCTAAATAAGGGATTATACCTGTAACATTTCCTTTTTTGATTTCTTCGTACATATTATATTTTGCAAAACGCATAAATAACCATTTTGAAAAAATTAGCATTGAGCAAGATACAATTAAATATACTAAACTTGTAAAAATTGGATTCATTATTGTTGTTCTCCTTCGTCACCTAGTGAGTAGATTGTGATAGCTAATGGTTTTACGATTTGGCTGTAATATGCTTCATAGCTTGTTTCGTCACCAGAACCCCAACGCTCTACTGAGAACAAGTAGTTGCCAGATTTGTAATCCCAATAATATAATTTTTCAGATTTTGTATCCTCACAATCTCTAAAGAAAGTTGCATTGCCAGAATCTGTATAGTTAAAATACTTTCCAGAATAAGTAATACGACCAGATTCTTCTTCGTCATCGTGAGCTAATTTTTCAGGGCTTACTCCTGGAACTTGTGAAATCTTTAATTTTTTCAAAACAATGCTTGTTACAATGTTGTCGTCATCTTCAACTTCAACCCAAGCTTTTTCTCCGTCGCCTTTGATACATTCTAATTCATACCAAAAATAATCACCCTCTTGGTACATGTGTTTGCGCATAACCTTTAATTCTAGGTCTTCGTCATAACCGTCAATGTTTGCTAGCTTGAAAACTCCACCAACACCAACATTTGTAATTATTTTTAAATCAGAACGATTGTTTTTGGTTTTTGATGTAACTTCTGCGTTGCGTTTTAGAATTACGATTGTCACTAAAACAGCCAATACTAAACCTGTTGCGGCAGCAATTCCATTTGACATTCCTGCCAAGAATGCGATTAAAACTATGCCAATGATTAATGCGGTTGCTAAATACATTTTAAATTTTTCCTTATTTCAATTAGTTTGTTGTAGTTCTTATTGTTGTTCTTGAATATCTTTTTGTTCTAATAGATATTGAGGTGCAACTTGTTTTTTTAATTCTAACAATTGTTGTTGAACGTCATTTGAATATTGAGTCCCAATTGCTGCATTAATTTCTGCATCAATATCGTTTTCGATTGAGGTCATTTCGTTATAAGCAGCAGAAAGAGCCTCTTCTTTGTTAACTTTTTCTTTCATGTTTTCTAAAAGAGCTTGAGCATTGTTGTCGCTCATAGAAATCATTTGTTTATTAATCTTTTGCGATGTAATAGCAACTTTATGGCGAGCCTTAAGAGTTTTAATTTCACCTTCCCAATGGTTAATTTGTTGTTTTAAGTTGTCAATTTTATTTTCCATTGTGTTAGCCATTGACTCATAGTTTTTAACGTCTAGAGTTGCTTTTTTTATCATCTCAATTGCAGATTGTTTTTTCTTTAATGCTTCTGAAGCCAATCTATCAGCTTTTGCTTGGTCTAATTCACCGGTTTGACCTTTTTGAACAATAGTTAAAGCTTTCTTTTCGTAGTCTTTTGCAACTTCTGTTTGTTGAGCGATAACTTCTTTTGCTTCAATAGCAAGAGCTTTTACTTCTGCAAGGTTCTTCATACTTGCATCATAATCCCTTTTTAAATCTCTGATAGCTTGTTCTGCCATTAAAATAGGATCTTGTATATGATTTACAAATGCGTGTAAAAATGATTGTAATACTTTGAATAATTGTTTGAAAATGTTCATTAGTTTTCGTCCTCTTCTTGTTGTTTGCTAAATTTATCTTCAAAATATTGATAAGCTTGTTTTAGCATACCAATATGTCTTTCTGCTGAAGCCTTTTTCTTTTCGTCATCAGCAAAATTTTCAGGATTGAATTTTTTGATTAACACTTCGTAGTGAGATTTAATATCCTCAATACCTACGTTTTCTTCAGATTTGAAGCCCAATATTTTTAAATAGTGCTCATCAATAGAAATTCTTTCTCCATCATCTGGAAAAAGTGATTTCCCATAAGCAGCTTCAGCCGCTTCAAGTTCTCTATCCATTTCATCGAATGCATCTTTAAGAGGAATGTCCTCTTTTTCGACTGTTGATTTTATCTTGTCAACGGCCGTTTTTAATAAATCTTTTAAGTCTTTCATAATACAAGAATATTAGCATAAAGCACCTGTAAAAAGCAATATTATGTTAAGTTATTCAAATTTTTGTAGAAGGTTTTTATATGCTTGAATAAGTCCAAAATAAAATCTTTTCTTTTTACTTCATCTTTATCTAAAACAAGCTTTGTGAATCTAAGAATTTCAATTTGAACGTAATCGCTCAATATCATAGAAGATGTGATTTTTGTGATGATGTTAGTTGCATAATCAAAGAATGAAGGATGTTCTTCGTACATTTCAAACCATTCATCAATTTCTTCAATCAACGGTTTAATTCTATTAAGTTCTTCGTTAAACACTTCTTTCGCAACGTCTAAAAGTTTTTGAGAGTTGAATCTTGTAGTGTCCAAGAAATTATTTAAAATTTCTTCTGAGCTTACGACTTCAGGATTTAATGAAGAGATAATATTTTCTAAATTGTCATACTTCATTCCTTTTATAAATGCACCAAATGTTGTTAAATTATATACATTTGTTTTGTCAACAGCGAAAACTTTTTCAAATTGTTTTATAAAGCAGGCATAGTCTGCACGAGTTTTTACATATTCACCTGTAATACTTTTTATTTCTGTGATTTCTCTGACGATATTTTGAATTTTTACGCTGGTTTGTGTATTTGCAACAGCATTTTTGTCATCACAATACGCTGTATCATCTTTAAATGCAAGGTCAACACCAGCAAAGACAAAATTCTTGCAACCTGATAATTTTGCACATTTGTAAGCCGTGATTGTGCTAGTTCCCGCAGGTTCAAGAAGTTTTATATCACCAAGCATTTTTGTTGCAATTTTTTGAGCAATAATGCTGTTATTTGAAAAATAAGTAAATAGATTTTTGCAAGGTAGCGAATAAATGTATGCATCAGCTTTGATGTCAACGATGAAGTTAATGTCTTTTAAATACTCTAAATCCTTTGAAATCGAGTCTTTTACCCACTGAGCATCTACAATTACGCAAAAATCCGGTGTGATTCCGTTTTTTCGTAATGTTTCAAGAGTTCTATGAACAGTGAAAACTACAAATTTTTCTCTATTTTGTTTGATTTTTTCGATATTATCCTTTAATGAAGGACCTGCACCCAAAATCAGAGCAGTTTTGTTTTTGAAAGTATTTTCTAATAAATTTACAGGATAACGTAACTTTGGATTTGTAAAACTTTTAATTGAGTTGTTAATCCAAACTTTAGACATCTTTTTGATAGTATTCATGTCTATAATTTTTTCTTGGCATACCTCAAAAATTCGTTCAGTTAAAACTGTAAATTCACTAGGTTTTTGCAGTACATAGTTTTTTATGTACAAAAATTCAATTTTATCTTCAAGTAAATATTTTTCACCAACGTGATTTGTACAATCTGTCAAATTATTGGTAATATAAAGTCTTCCATCATTGAAGTACTTTGTTAAATCAACATATTCACAGGTAAAGCGAATAATGTTGATATCAGGTTCATAAAGAACTATTTGAGCAACACTTTCAGTATGAGCATAATCAAGAAGATTGCCCAAACCAAGACCAAAAATGACTATAAAATCGTGTCTTGAGGTTGCCGATTTTATTTGTTCCTCATAAATAGCCTTAGCACTTGCAATTGGGCTCGGTGTATCATCAACATACTTATTGTCTTTGGTTAAAATATATTCACCAAATTCGTTTTTTATGGCTCCTAAATTTCTTGAAGCCTCTTCAATTGTTACGTGTTCAAGCTTGTATGCTAAAATTTTATTTACTTTTTTTATTGCTTCTAAATTCTTTTTAAACATATTCTAAATTTAACATGATACTCATTAATATTGAATAAGCTAAAAAGATGATAAAAGCTAATTTTTTCTGATACTTTACTTTAGTTTTTGTTTAGCAAATAATGTTATTGTTAATAATAAAAGAAGGAGAATTCTTATGTGGGAAAAAAATGTTAACATCAACGATGTAAAAGAAATTAGAACTCGCACAACAGTTTATTTTGGTGTGGGTGCTATTAAGAAAATCGATGATATTTTGAAAAACTTAAAAGCAAAAAATGTAGATAAAGTAATTGTTATGTCAGGTAGAAATGCGTACAAAGCAACAGGCGCTTGGGATGTAGTTGAAAAAGCATTAAAAGACAATGGTATTGGTTATGTAAACTTTGACCAAGTTACTCCAAACCCAACAACTCATCACGTAAATGATGCAACAAAAATGGCTCGTGACTTTGGTGCTAAAGCCGTTATTGCAATTGGTGGCGGTTCACCTACAGATGCAGGTAAATCTGTTGCAATTTTACTAGAATACAATGACAAACAAGCAGAAGATATTTATGAATTCAAATTTACTCCGGAAAAAGCTGCTCCAATTGTTTCAATCAACTTGACTCACGGTACAGGTACAGAAACAAACAGATTTGCAGTAGTTACAGTTCCTGAAAAGAACTTCAAACCAGCAATTGCTTATGATTGCATTTATCCGACTTATGCAATTGATGATCCGGCTTTAATGGTTAAATTATCACCAAAACAAACTCGTTACGTGTCAATCGATGCTGTTAACCATGTTGTAGAAGCTGCAACATCAACTGTTGCTTCTCCTTATGCAATTACACTTGCAAAAGAAGTTGTTGCTTTAGTTGCTAAATATTTACCAAAAGCAATCGAAAATCCTGAAGATTTAGAAGCCAGATATTTCTTAGCTTATGCAGCAATGATGGGTGGAGTAAGCTTTGATAATGGTCTATTACACTATACTCACGCTCTAGAACACCCTCTAAGCGGTATTAAACCTGAATTATCACATGGTTTAGGTTTGGCAATGTTATTACCTGCAGTAATTAAAGAAATTTATGCTAACCAATCATATGTTTTAGCTGATGTACTAGCTCCATTAGTTTCAGGTTTAACTGGCGCTCCTGAAGAAGCTGACAAAGCTGCTAAAGGTGTTGAAGCTTGGTTAAAATCAGTTGGTGTACCTCAAAAATTAGAAGACGAAGGTTTCACAGAAGCAGATGTTGAAAAATTAGTTAAATTAACTTATGATACACCATCTCTAGCAGGTTTATTAGCTATCGGACCTGTAGGTGATGGCAAAGATGTTGTAGAAGCAATCTACAGAAATTCTTTAAAACCAATGGCATAAGCTTGTGGTTACAAAAAGAG